>JAGLSM010000458.1 GCA_023135745.1 Spirochaetota bacterium
TTGCCTGGTGAAGCGGGGTTGTCCCGTTTTTTGCTGCGGCATTGACATCAGCACCTGATTTAATAAGAAAACGGACAACATCGAGACTATCTTTCCAACTCGCGTAATGAAGAAGTGTGACCCCTTCTGAATCCGTATCGGTTACTTTTCCTCCCACTTTCAAAAGGAGTTTTAAAATCTTCAGACGCCCGTGCAGAGCCGCATAATGCATAGGAAGAAGCCCGTATTTTTTTGTCCTTGCCGTTACTGACGCTTTTTTCTTAAGAAGCATTTTTATGATTTTCATATTGTCTTTAATGACTGCATAGTGAAGAGGTGTCTTTCCATTCTTCATCTTTGCGTTTACTTGCGCCCCCTTTTTTAAGAGAAAACCAGCGATCTGATAATGAAGCCTCTTCACAGCAAAATGAAGCGGTGTCTCGCCTGTATATGTCTGATAATTTTTATCCGCACCGCTATTTATTAGAATTGAAGCAGTTGAAATGCTGTTGATCCATGATGAATAATGGAGAGGAGTCCATCCGTCAAAGTCTCTTGCGTTTAAATCAGCTTTATGCTTTACAAGCAGCTTAATCATTGAGGTATACCCCTTCATTACAGCTATATGAAGAGGAGTCCATCCATATTTTTTCTCGGCAAAACTTACCTTTGCCCCCGCGGCAATTTGTTTTTTCACCATTGAAAGGCTGCCTGATTTTACCGCCTTTACTAAATCATTATTAAGGTCAGCCAGAACCAGGGACAATGAAAAAAATATGAATATAGAAACCGTAAAAATTATTCTTAAAAATCCGGGCCTTTTCAATTTAGCTGCTCCTCAAATTGAATATTGAAAGATTATTACAAATTCCGGAATTAACTGCCCCTATAGTCCCTGTCCACCGTCAACATAGACAATCTGCCCTGTGAGATATTCATTATGCAGCAAAAACCCTATCGAATCCAGTAAATTTTTTATTTTGCCCTGTTTTTTTAACGGGATTTTATCGATGAGGATTTTTTCATAGCCGTCCTCATGATCTTCAGGAAGCAGAAGGAATCCCGGAGCAAGTCCATTGACTCTAATAGAAGGCGCGAATTCCAAAGCAGCCATTTTAGTAAATTCCGCCAGCACCTTCTTGGATAGAGTGTATGAAGAATAAAGCGATGAATTATTGTTAATCTTTGTGTCAAGTATATTGATTATATGACCGCTTGAGAAATTCAAAGCGTAAGCCCTGGATAGAAAAAATGGAGCTCTAAAATTAATGGCCATATGGTTTTCAAAAAGTTCCCATTCAGTTTCTGTTATCTTTGCCTTATTAAATGTAGAAGCATTATTGACCAACAGCGAAAGATTAGGGAAATCCTTTTTTACTCTGGGTATTAAATCAAGAACGGACGCTTTTTGTTCCAGATCCGCCTGATATAGTATGCACTCAACATTCATTGTCCTGATTTCCTCGGCAGTTTCCTCAGCAGCTTTTTTGGAAGTACTGTAATGCAGAGCTATATCAAATCCCAATGACGCAAGGAATGAAGCGGTTTCCCTGCCGATTCTTCTCGCTGCGCCTGTTATTAGGGCGG
>JAGLSM010000459.1 GCA_023135745.1 Spirochaetota bacterium
TTATTTTATCATTAATTCTCTGTTTTTTAAGATCCTTATCAATCTTATCTACAGCATCAAGAGCTCTATCCAGCTTGTCCAGCGCCCTCTTATAAAACTTAAGGTCTTCGTCTTCCTGTGCCCTATTGAGAAGTCTTTGGATATCTCCAAGCCGGCCAACCTGCTCTGAAGATGTAAAGGGTTTAAAAAGAATCAAAGCAAGAATCAATATTGTCAGCGAAAGCGCAAGGGCGAAATACTGCCTGAACTTCTGCTCTCTGCTTTTTTCAATCCGGAGATTTTGAACCGGTTTTACAGTTTTTAAACCGGTTGCCGCCTTTTTTACAGGCTTTCTAACCGGTGTTTTCTTTTTTGAATTCGTATTTTTTGTAGTTGAACCTTGTTTGCCTGTTTTTTTCGTTGCCATTTAATCCCTCTCTATATCCTCACCCTTATTGTAGTCTGCCTTGCCCTTGTTTTTAGTATTTACATCTTTAACTTTTGTCTTCACATCCTTGTCAGTAAGAAGCTTCTGATTTTTCCGTCGTCTTTCAGCATCCAGCATCATCTTCCTTATCCTGTCCCTGAGCTTCTTCCTCTTTTCTTCATCCGCCTTACGCTTTGCAGTATCCAGCTTTCTTTTTTGATCAGGAAAAAGAAAATCCTTCCTTTTTAGTATTTCTATAGCCTTTGATATATTATCAAATTGAGGATTATTAGGAGCCTTCTTTTGATAGGTTTCCCATTCATTAATAGTATTCATCTTATCTGAAAGACAGTAGTATGCCCTTCCTATATTCAGATGGGCATCTACCAGGTTTGTATTGATTTGTACTGATTCTTTAAATTTTGTAATAGCGGTCTTATAATTTTTCTTATAATAGTGAGCTTGAGCCATATTATATAAAAATACCGCCTTGTTTTTAGTTAGATCAAGACCAATACTGTAGTACTGAAGAGCTTCTGCATAACGTTTTTTATGTGTGTAGATATTTCCGATGTAAAGATAGGCTGAGGAGTATTCAGGATTTTTTGTTATAGCCTTTTTAAAATATATAAGTGAAATTTCAAACCTGTTGCTGTAATATAAAGTTCTGCCTTTTTTCATAAACTTGTTCTCAGCAGCGCTTATAGAAGCAGAGACAAATAAAAGTATAAAGATATAAACTTTAGTTTTCATAGTATATTCTACCTCTAATTAAACTGATTGTTCACTTTCTTTGCTCTCTTTTAGTCAAAAATACATTATAACACTATTTCAGTCATTTAAAAAGATGTAAATCACAAAATTTAGTATAATACAATTTATAGATTAATCCTCAATAACTGACAACATTAGCCAAATGACGGCTCTAAATTAATTTTCGACATAATTGCAAAACCAATGAACACAAAGACGTGTTTTTAATGAAAAATCAGCATTTTTTATACATAAAACTCTTAAAAACCGTTTTTTTTAAATACAACAAGTTATTTAATTTTTTAATTGTTTTTTTCATTAATTTGACGAAAGTATTAATAAGGGTATATTATATAGATAAGATTTTTTTTTAACATTAATTTAATTTATAATAGTAGTGATA
>JAGLSM010000046.1 GCA_023135745.1 Spirochaetota bacterium
GGGTTCAAAATATTGAACCCCAACTATGGGATCAATCCCAACACAAATCAACGTTCCATCCTACCCTGCACCTCCGACCCCAATAAACACCCTATCCACAATCCCGCTAATCCCAAAATCCTGTAAATCCCGGTCCGTTATCATTTACTTCAACACGTACATTATATAAATTTACTGCAATTATAAATAAGAGGTTAAAAACATGCAGACAATTCTCCTGACCGGAGCCGCGGGCTTTATTGGGTCCAAAACAACCAAACTGCTTCTAAAAAATAACTGCCGTGTTGTAGGCTTGGACAACCTCAACGATTACTACGATGTACGCCTTAAAAAGTTCCGTATAAACGAGCTTTCACAAAATGACGGATTTTCGTTCATCAAAACCGATATCGAAGATTCTGCCTCACTAAATAAAATTTTCAAAGACAATGATTTTGAAGCGATTATTCATCTTGGAGCGAGAGCCGGTGTCCGCTACAGTCTTGAGAACCCCACTGTATACTTTACAACCAACACAATGGGAACACTCAATATACTTGAAGCTATGAGACACAATAACGTCAAAAAACTTGTCATGGCCTCCACATCATCCCTTTACGCGGGACTGCCAATGCCTTTTACAGAATCATCGCGGGTTGACACACCAATTTCCCCATACGCCGCGTCAAAAAAGGCGGCTGAGGTTCTTACATACACCTATCATAACTTATTCGATATTGACGTTTCAATCCTCCGCTATTTTACGGTCTACGGCCCCTCGGGCAGACCCGACATGGCAATCCTGCGTTTCATTAAAAAAATTGATGAAGGTAACCCGATCATTGTTTTTGGAGACGGCACTCAAAGCAGAGATTTTACATATATTAATGACATTGCCGACGGCACAATTAAAGCCTTAAAACCCCTTGGCTACGAAATAATTAATTTAGGCGGCGGAAATAACCCTGTTGAACTCAACGAAGTTATTAAAACAATAGAAAACCTTCTCGGGAAAAAAGCCGTAATCGATGAGAAACCATTCCAGGCAGTCGATATGAAATCCACATGGGCGGATATATCCAAGGCAAAAAAGCTGCTTGACTGGCAACCTGTTATCGATTTAAATGACGGGTTGGAAAATACTGTCAAATGGTATTTGGAAAATAAGGATTGGCTTAAAGATTTGGTTTTTTGAAAAAATACGTATAAAATTTCTCCGTGCGATTAAGCTTTTTTTGACACAGATAAGATCGTTTATTTTTTTGTTTCGTAAGGGCACAATATTTTGTGCCCTTAATCAAAAAGGGTTCAAAATATTGAACCCCAACTATGGGATCAATTCCAACACATTATCACCTATTCTGAAAAAATATTAAAAAAATCATGTCCCCTTTTCCAAGTTTAAGCGTATTAGATAGTAGAACTTAAAGAAAGGGCGTTATTATGAAATGCACATTCCTTCCTCATTGTCTGATCGCGGCTATTATATTGATAATGAGCGCTATTTTTTTTGTTAAGACATTCAATATGTCTCCGCTATACGCGAAACCGGCTAAATCTATGGAGTTTTATTCATCCGCCAATTTTAACAGTAAAAGCGCAGCTTATTTTAAAGATAAAATTTTTCTTAAAAACGGGATTTCAGTTACGTGCAGGATCCTGATGCAAAAAGAAAAATATCTTGTTATTTATGTACCGTGGGGGATTACAATGCTTCCAAAATCACATATCCTTGAAATAAAAACGATTAATAATTAAGGGGGTAAAATCATAACTGTCTATTTTTATACACCCAGTAGGAACCTCATCTTCCTGAGAAATTTATGGTCATATTTGAAAAAAAATGCTATCCTATCCTCATCATGCTTATGCTTTTTGCATTTTTCATAATTGAAGAAAATGACGGTTCATCCACTCACAAGGAAGAATACCTCCTTGCTGTTGAGCTGGCTAAGGGAACCAAACAGGCTTACGAAACAATTTACAATAAATACCGGGATTCCCTTTACCTGTTTGTCTACAGACAATTTTATGATGAAGAACAGGCCATGGACATAGTTCAGGAAACATTCACACGCCTATACGCAAGCCGGGATAAAATAAAACCGGATAAGGGCATAAAAAGCTACATCTTTACAATTGCCATCAACCAGTGCCACAGTCATAAACGAAAGAAAGACTATAAGAAAATAGACTCTATCCATAAAATGGAAGAAGACAGAGGTGTATTCATAAAAGATAAAAGTCATAGTCCCGAAAAACGTTCAATTCTCAATGAGATGGAAGATTTTCTCTTACGAACTCTCAACGGCCTTCCTGAAAAACAGAAAAACATAATCCTCATGAAAAAAACATCAAATATGACATATGATGAAATAGGCTCCTCAATGGGTTTTTCAAAACGTCATGTCAAACGCCTCGCAAATATGGCAATAACAGAAATTACTGAGGCATTTAATAAAGCAGGATACACAAATGACGGGAGGTTTACTTTATGAAGAAACTAACCCTTCAACAACAGCTCAAAATCCAGCTTGATCTATTACCTGAAGAACAAACACATCAATTAAAAAAGACTATTGAAAAAAGTGAGGATGACTCAAATATAGCTTCGATGATCGGCAATACATTATCTTCAAAAAACATACAAACTCCATTCAAAAAAAATGACTTTGAACAAATGTGGCAGAATATGAAGTCTTCACACGAAGAAACAAGAATCCTGCCGTTTAAAAAACCTTACAAACCCCGGTTGAAGTACATGAGTCTTACCGCGGCGGCTGTGGTTTTTCTCGGAGTATTTACACTTATATTCAGGATATTCCATTCTCCGGAACAAAGGCAAATTACCTTTACCTTATTAAAAGGTGAGGCATCCATTGTCTCGAAAACTGTTTCTTCTCATTACCAAAAAACCTTTGTGAAAAATAAACCGATTATGATTCATCCGGGAACTATTTTAAAAGCCGGAAAAAATTCGTTGATAACAGCCGAACTCTTTAAAAAAGAACATCTTGAATTTTCAGGTCCGGGATCTCTGAGTATAATTGAAAACTTTGAAACAAAAGGAAAATTAAAACAGCTCTGGAATCTGCAAAGAGGAAGAATAGACGTTTCAATAAACAAAAACCAATATTCAGCATTTAACATTGATACACCGCATGCCCATATAAGCGTCATCGGCACATTATTCACTGTGACAGTAATTAATCAAAAAACAACAGTAAGAGTCACCCGAGGCATCGTAAAAGTTACTCTGGTTAAAAAAAGATCAGAATCAGCAGTACTTAATAATTACAGTTCAGCCTATCTATATTCTGACAGAATAATTATAAATAAACAAGCGGATGATAGTTCAATCAATAAATCTTCAATCAATAAAAAAATCCACCCCAAATTCAGTGATAGAATCTATTTAAAAAGCGGGATGGTTGTTACAGGTAAAATCCGGTCTCAAAGCGGCGGATTCCTTATTGTTAAGACAAGATCAGGTATTCTTACAATTTCAAAGTCTAAAGTTAAAAAAGTTCTTGTAATAAAAAGATAATAAAATTAGAATGCCATATCTTAATAAATTCGATTTGCAATTACCATGAGTAATAATAGTGTTAATTTCCTCTAAAATTAATTTTTCAGAGGATCAATAAACCACACTTTTAACTTAAAATTGAGGTCATAACATGAAAAGAATACTTATCCTTCTTGCCGTATTTTTCCTTACAGCAGGTTCTCTTCTTTCCGACAGTATCTATTTAAAAAACGGTGATTTTATTAAGGGCAAGGTAATCAGTCAGGACGACAGAAAAATGACTATTAAAACCGATGCCGGGATTATGGACATTCTTAAAAAAGACATTAAGAATTTCCAGTATGAAAGCGCAGAATCATCAAAGAATTTTCAGCTTCCTGAGAAATCATTCCTCCGATTGGAAGGCGGGTTTACATTCCCTACATACTCAAGTCTCAATACAGGAATTAAAGGAGAAGAATCGGGAATAAAAACAGCCTATTCTCCTGATGCTGATGATCTGGTTTTTAAAAACCTCAATTTTGAATCCCATTTATTTTTTAAAGCCGGGACACGACTACTTTCCGGTTCTATCGGCAGAAGACTAATGTTTTTTTTGAACGCGGGATACGCGAAAGCTTCATCATTAAATACCGTAAGATTTACAGACAGTATTCTTCAGTATGATTACAGCGTTACAATCTTTCCGATAGAATTAGGCGCTGAAATTTCTTTCGCTACCTTGCAAATTTTCAACAAAAACCTCGATCTGTCCATTGGCCTCGGATTCGGAACATACATTGCGTCAATGGTTTTAGACTTCAGAGGCAGCTCCTCTTCCTCCGACCTTTACAGATTCCCTTCAAAGTATTCCGGGATAGGATTTGGATTCACTGCTACTTTTTCCGCACATTACAGATTTACTGATAATTTCGGAGTTGTGCTTACGGGCTACTACCGTATGGCGTCTATAAACAAACTCCAGGGCAACATTATCCAGTCTGACGGGTTTACAAGTAAGGAAACCTTGTATATTGATGGAGGTAATTTTGCCTCATCCTCTTCACCGGTCACCGGAGCCTCGGCGGCAACTGTGGATCTTTCGGGACCCGGTGTATTTCTCGGAATACAATGGTCTTTCGGTGAGAAGCGCTTAACCGATATTCCCAGAGGTTTTTACCGATGATAAAATCTTTATTAGCTTATTTATGTGTGGCGATATTCCTTCATTCTACTTCAATATCAGCTGTTCAGTTTGTTTTTAAAGATAAAAATAACATTCCTCTTTTTGAAGAAACAACTATCAACCTTACGCTTTTTAAAAACGGGAAGCAGCAGGAGACCCCGACTGTAAAAACAATTTTATACCTGAATCAAACCGGCAAAAACAAGGATTTTTTCAAATACAGCGGTAAACTTTTTTATCTGACATCAGACTATAATAAAAAGGGAATTTTTCAGAAGGAAAAATTCAGCGGAAAATCATCAAGGCAAATAAGATTCATGAGAAACCGGCAGGGTAAATCCATAGTAATTCAAGGCAAGGCATTTATTCCCAGAACAAGTTTTCCATCTTTTGTAAATGCTAACCTCAATCCCGGCAGTACCTGGACCGGTAAATCAAAAGAATGTATTAACCTTAAAACTGTTGGAATAGAAGGTTTGCTCGAAATTCCTGTCATGATCAAATATACCTACACGGGACAAACTTGGTCGCAAGGAAAAAACCTTTCAATCATCAAATACTCTTACAGTATTTTTAAAAAGAAAATAAAAAAACTCCCCATTTTGCTTACTCTTTCAGCCCAAATCAGGGGGACAATTTTTTGGGATAATACTAAAGGAATGCAGCATAAGGCAAATGAAAATTTTACCTTTGCATTCTTCTTTACCGGAAACCGATCGCTTGTCGTTAAAGGGATTTCCAATAAAAAAAACTACCAACAAATGCCGTTAAGTAAAAATTAGGAGTCAGGAATGCGTAAATTACTCTTATTATCTTTGTTGATTTTGGCTCTCTCATCCGAATTGTACCCTTTTGTCTTTAAATTCAATATTAAGGAAAAACTCCCTTATAACGAAGAAACAACAATTATCCAGCAAATATACAAAAACGGGAAACGCCTTTTCTGGCCCAGAGTTAAAACAGTTCTAAACGCGAAAATTGATTCAATAGTGAAGAAAGAAATTAATTACACAGGGAGTATAAGATACTTCAAAGAAACCAGTGAATCCGCGTATGAATATAAAGCAAACAGAAACATAGAATTTTCAAGAAACGTCTATGGAAAAATTAAAGCCTATTCAGGTCATACATATATTTCAAGACGAGGACTGCCTTTATTTATTAATAATAATATCCGTAAAAATGAAACATGGACTGCTAACTCTGTTGATTTAATCAATTTAAGACCGCTTGACAGACCCGGAAAAATCACTATTCCTTCTTCAGTAAAATACAAATACATAAATGATGTAAACCAGGACGGTTCAATCCTTGCTAAAATTTCTTATTCCTATAAGACCTCAGGGCTGTTCTGGATAAACAAAGACTATTCCGGTTATCAGAACCTGGTCCGTGTTGAAGCAAGGGTTTCAGGCATTATTCTCTGGGATAAAAAAATCGGGATGCCTTATAAATATGACGAACAGTTTAACTATCATCTGTTGTTTGCCGACGGGCAGACAATTCTGAATAAAGGCAGAGCATTAAAGATTTTTCAAGTATTCACAAAGCAATACAGGGAAAAAGAAAAGCTCCTTGAAAACATACGAAAGCACCTCGGTGGAAAACATAATCTTAAAGTGACAAAGCGCGGTGTTGTACTGAACCTTGGGAGAATACTATTTGATACAGGGAAATCCATTATTAGACTAAACGCGATAAAGCACCTGATAAAAGTTGCTAAATTCCTTAATAAACATAAAAACATAAATATTCATATTGACGGACACACTGACAATGTTGGAGGATACCACCTTAATATGCGTCTTTCCAGAAGACGCGCGCAATCTGTCTACAAATTCTTTGTTTTGCAGGCTGAACTAAAAAGGTTAAAAACCACTTTCAAAGGATGGGGACCTGCTCGACCAATCGCTGATAATAGTTCAAAGGAAGGGCGTCAGAAAAACAGACGTGTCGAAATCACTTTTTTATTAAAGCCCTGACAAATCATGCATTATTAACTTACTGAATAGAAAAAGAAAACTTATCCGCCTATATAGTCTGACAGGTATCTTATTGTTGCTTCCTGGTCTCTAATTTTTTCTTTAACAAGATCTCCTATAGAAACTATTCCTATAAGTTTTTTATCATTAATTACAGGAAGGTGTCTTAATCTTTTTTCAGTCATTATAGCAAGAGCATCATCGATATTATCAGATGGAGCAACGACAACAATGTTTTTTGTCATTACATCTTTTACAAGAGTTGTCATCTCCTGCTTGTCCCTTACAACAAATTTAAGATAATCCCGCTCAGTAAAAATACCCAGCACAGAATCTTTATCCATTATGATAACAGATCCTACATTGTTTTCTACCATTTTTTCCAGAGCAATATCAATTGCCGCAGAATTATCAACTGAAATAACGGCATTACCCTTTTCTTTGAGGATATCATTAATACTTATCATAAAAGACCCCTTAAAAATTTATTTTTAAGACATCTTTGATTTTAAATCTTTAATGAATAGTTGTCAAATCTTTATTATTTGAAGATAGAGCAATCGCATATGACCTTCATATCCCACCTAACCCTACCCCTTCCCTTATTCGCTTCGCAGGGAAGGGTAACGTTGGAAATTAATATCAAACATTTTTTTGGAACTTATTAAGCTATTTCTTAATCAATAAGAGTATGAGTAATTTTATTCGTGGACAGAGAATCAACAGGCAAAAACAAGCACTTTCTAAAAAACTACGTGCTAAAATAACAGATTCATTGATAATAATTTAAAGTCAGTATTAAAAAAAATTACAGAAATTTGTATTGAACGGATGTAAGTACAAAAGTTGTCTATTTCCCCCTGCCCTGCGAAGCGAATAAGGGAAGGGGGAATAAGGGGGTTAGGTCAGGCGATTGCCCTATTATTTTAGATATTTTTTCTTAAAAATGTTGTATTTCAATATGCACCAGACAGCAGCAATCGCGTCCTTGAATCCGATTTTTTTACCCTCTGAGTATTCACGTCCGCTGTATGAAATACCAACTTCATAAATTCTTACTTTCATTCTGGATATCTTCGCGGTCATTTCAGGTTCAATACCAAATCGATTTTGTTCGAGATATATCTTCTTTATTATCTCAGCTTTAAATACCTTGTAGCAGGTCTCCATGTCAGTAAGGTTTAGATTGGTAAACATGTTTGAAAGACCTGTAAGCATTTTATTGGCAACGGTATGCCAATAAAACAGAACCCGGTGAGCCTTGCCGCTCTTGAACCTTGATCCATAAACAACATCAGCATGTCCGTCAATAATCGGGAGAAGAAGTTCCTCATATTCATCAGGATTATACTCAAGATCCGCGTCTTGTATCAGGACGATATCTCCGCTTACATGTTTAAAACCGGTCTGAAGGGCAGCTCCTTTCCCCATGTTTATTTTATGTTTCAGGACAGTAAATCCATTTTTCTTTTTATATTTACTGAGAACCCTGGATGTGCCGTCTTTGGAGCAGTCATCAACAATAATTATTTGTTTCCGCATATTGAATGATTTAGCTTTTAGTACAGCAGAAATTAAATTTTCAACAGTATTTTTTTCATTATAAACCGGTATAACAATCGACAGGATTTTTTTGGTATTTGATTTTTTATTTTTTGATTTATTTATCAATTTAGCTTTTGGTGCTTTTTTTAAAATTGTTTTAGAAGACGGTTTCTTTTTGGTTATTGCCAACAGATTGCTCCTTTTATTATTTCATAAATCTATTATTTTAAAATAAAATATACAAGTGATTTTGACTATTCCTTAATTCTTACGATTACAGCATCAATTACATATTGTACATCATCATCTGTCATAGACGGATATATTGGTAGAGATATTTCATTAGTATACATTTCCATCGCGTTTGGGAAATCTTTTATATTAAATTTTTTACTGTACGCTGTTAATAGGGGAATAGGCTTAAAATGTACATTTGAATGAATCCCTGCTGAATACAAATTTTCAATAAGAGAAGCTCTTTCTTCGAGAGTATATCCTCTGACTCTCAGTGGATAAAGATGGGCTGAATGGACCTTCTCATTTCCATTAAATCCGGGCAGTATCAATTCTTCAATAGAAGAAAAGGCCTCATTGTATGTGTTAAATATACTTCTTCTCTTTGCAATATTATCACCATATTCTGAAAGATGTACCAGACCCAAACTGGCCTGAATATCAGTCATGTTGTACTTATATCCGGCATATTTTATATCGTATTCCCATGATCCCTTTTCCAATTTAGCAAGAGCATCCTTGCTCTGCCCATGAAGAGACATTATTTTAAATTCTTTTTTAACAGCTTCTGCGTCAATGCAGTTTGTATTTCTAAAAGCAACACATCCACCCTCAGCGGTCGTAAGATTTTTAACCGCGTGAAAGGAATAAACAGCAAAATCTATTTTATCTGAAACGCGTTCCCCATTGTAAAGAGAACCAAGAGAGTGCGCCGAATCGGAAATAATCAACGGCCGTGCAAAGTCTTCCTGAACCGGATTGGATGGTTCAAATAATGACACGTTTTTATTCAGGATATCTGATATTGATTTATAGTCACAGGGGTAACCGGCAAAATCCACCGGAATAACAGCCTTTGTTTTTGAACTAATCTTCCGCGCGATTTTTTCAGGATCAATATTGAAAGTGTCCTTGCCTACATCAGCAAGTACAGGCACGGCCCC
>JAGLSM010000460.1 GCA_023135745.1 Spirochaetota bacterium
GAGGTTTCCGTCCTGAGTAGTAACGTTTTTTAAAGAAATCCCTCGAATCGTTGAAGAAATTGATAGCCTCTTTTGTCATATAATCCGGATAGGTCCATGGATTGTTTACAAAAGTCTTTGAATGAAAGCTAAGGGTTATTTCAGCAAATATACCTCTGTCCAGATAAATTCTATGTGCGTAGTTCTTGGTGCTTGCTAAAACAAGTTTGGCGAGTGTGATGTATCCGGGATCAATGTTAATGCATCTGTTTTTAGAGCTTCGATTTTTTTTTGTAAAAATTTCTTCAAATATATTGGTTTTGATTTTATAACGGATCAGATTTTTAATTGGCTGAGGTTTTTCAAACACATAAAATTGTTTTAGAAGATCCATACCCATTTCTTTTTCATAGTAATCGGTGAAAGATGAAAAATTGAATATTTTACTTTTTTTATAAATTCTTCCAAATAATTTAATTAGAGCCGGTTCTATCTGTTTTAAATATTCCATATCTGAAACAGTGACTGCGGAGAAAAAAAGAGAGTTATTGTCTTGTTTAATAATATTTTTCAAATATTAGTCCTGATCCGCATGAATACTTTTTCAATTAACTTAACAGGATTCTTAAAAACGCGATTGGACTATCCTGTTATTCAGATTAATAGCTTTAAGCTCCAGTATTGCTTATCCTTAAGAAGTAAATAAAAGAATGGTCTATTTATTAATTCTTTCTTTATTAAAGATATTCAAATAAAACACCAATAAATATAAAATCATTGATTATTTATTGGTGTTTTAAAAAGTGTTTTTTTATTTTATTAAAAGGAGATATGCTATGAAACGCGAAATAGATTTGGATGTGTCCTTGAGGATCATTAATAACGGTCCGCTTGTCATTATAGGATCAAAGGGAAAAGAGTATGATAATGCTTCTTCGGTTGCATGGGTCAGTCCGTCAACAAAAAAACCTCCAGCCCTTGTGATCTTTGTATCTCCTACACACCAAACATGGGATAATATTGAGGAATGCGGTGATTTCTCGGTAAATGTAATCAGCAGGGAATTAATCAAACATGCCGCGTATTTTGGAGGAATTAGTGCAAGAGACATTGATAAACTATCAATTACCGGATTTCCCTCAATTAAAGGCAAATTTATTGAATCACCATTCTTCCCGATGTGTATGGGTAATCTTGAGTGCCGTGTTACACAAATGGACAGGGAAACTCATATGATAACAGCAGAGGTGATGTATGCGCTCGCTGATGAAGAGGCTTTTTTTGATCATTGGAAGGTTGATAGCGGTTTTTATACGGTTCATCACCTCGGAGGGCCTTATTATCAGTCAGGAACAGAGCTGATTGAGCAGGAAAGACTAAAAAAATGGTCCGAATAGGATCGTAAAAAACTAAAATTAAGTTTTTTTCCAAAATTGACCCATTATTCTCATTTCAAAGACGAATAAATTTTAAAAATGATTTATTTAAGTACTGATATTTAAAGAATCGGATTGTACAATCTACAACAAAGATTTATATGAATCAGTATCAGTTGCACATCCTCGCAAACAAATTCACA
>JAGLSM010000461.1 GCA_023135745.1 Spirochaetota bacterium
CCTATTAACATAGCTTATTCGTGGCTAATTCTCTTAAACCTTTTCTGCATTCCGAGACACCTTTTTTATTACTCTATCTTTTTATACGCATAAGAAGCCAAAAGGGGACATGTTTTTTTAAACTTTTTTTATTTTTCTCCTAAATGCTTCATATTACATTGTCAGATTCTTAAAAGGACATATCTATCCCATGATCCTGCCTTCACAGGAACTGACATTTTAATGACAAGTTTTCAAAAAAGAGGTTAAGTTGAATTGTTAGAGTTGCCCATTCTCTTTTTGAGTTAAATCAACCACACCTCTGTACATAGGGCATACAAAGAAATGGTTTATATAAATTTTACTCTACTATATTTTCATTATAGACCATAGAAAAACGACTGTCAAATTTATCTGAGGAATTTCGCAAGTTTTTTTGGTTAGAGGATATAACACCGCCTGAATTTATATGATCTCGGTGGATAAAGGAAGGTTCATTGTTTACTATTGTGCAGATACGTTCGCTACCGTAGCGAAGTGAAAGATTTTACGGTGGTTAAATCTCTTCTCTGCGATCTCCTGTCCTCTGCGGTTAAAAATTTGCTGCATTCTTAGATATTTTTGCGAGAAAAGAAGTCTCCTATTTAATGAACTTTATCATACGTACTACGCCTGCATTGGGATTTTGAGTATTATAACTGAAGCTTTTTGATTTGGAATTGCTCCAGTAACCGCTGGTTTTATTTCCAATCCAGTAATCAACAAAATAGCTGAACATATTTGTTGTTCCGTATTTATTGGTTATTACAATACGGTCGAGAAGTTTCAGCCTCTTTTTAAGTACAAAAGAAACCTTGTCCTTTGTCGTAATTCTATAGTGCTCAGGAACAAAATAGTACATCGGATTCTTACTGGATTTTGAGAGCTGAGGTTTCCATTTTATAATTCTTATACTTCTTATCTCATTAAAAAATACTTTTTTATGGTACATAAAGCCATTTACCAGGTGCTTAATCTTAAACCAGGAATATTTTAGTGAAATCCTGCCGTCCACAAATTTACCGTTTGCAAGAATAACTCTCACTTTATATGAAGTCTTTTTATTACTTGTATTGAGCTGGTTGTTTCCTGCTTTTTGAGAGTCATCCTTCTTTGAAGTATCCGTGATTACCGGGGTCTTGGGATCTGAAGGACTTTTTATAGAAAAAATACTCGAGACAATAAAAAACATAATAGATAAAACAATTATAATTTTCATATATTAAAAAATAATAAAATTTAATCCATCCGGAAATTTTAAAAATCTTATCTTAATTTTTGGGTTTTTTACGAATCAAATAACTCATCATAAAATAATATAAATTCAAGTTGCAGAATCCTGTTTTTTTGATAAATGCACTGTTTGAGTGCATAAAGTTTCAATTAAGAATAAAATTTATCCCCAACAAGTACTTTATTTAGCTAATAAATTTAATACGAGTTTGCATTTTCAAAAAAACAGAATTCTGCAACGCTTTCTCAAATAAATTTTACTAAAACAATTTCTGATATTTGATTTTTTTCATAACAGGGA
>JAGLSM010000462.1 GCA_023135745.1 Spirochaetota bacterium
TTGTAAATATGAGTTACAGGATCTGAAAATGAATGCTTACTGACCTCTTTACTGAGCTTTTTTGTTGTTTGAAGAAGTAATTCTCCAACGGAGTTATTTGAGGGCATGGGTCAAAGATACTTAAAAAGAGGGATAAAATCCAGGAGTTATGTACGGAGAAAAAATTTGCGAAAATCTATAAAATCCCAACTTGCCGCCGGAATCTTTGTTTTATTCTACTATTTTGTACACCTTCGACCCCAATCTGCATTCCTGATACAAAAGTATCCCATCTATTGCAGATTCCGCTTTTTTGGACTATACTGTGATAGTAGGGCATTAAAAACTATTAATTATTCAAAATTCCAGGGAGAATTAATGCGCTGTATTAAAAGCTTATTAATTTTAATGTTGACCGTTTGTTTTATATTCATTTCATGTTCCGATGAAATTGAAATACCTTTCGATAGGCTCTCAAGCAGCAGTTCATCTTCTACATCAGGAAGCTCAAGCAGTCAGTTCACATCATCTTCTCAGGGTCCTCTTACAATCGGATTGGTTACTATTGAGGACCTTGGTTCCGGCAGTGCGAAGTTTTCCCTTCGTCTTTCCGAGCAAAAGGTTCAGGTTCATCTTTTCTGCAAAAAAAATAATATACAGGATTATGTTATAATTGATCTGCAAACTACAGGAGAGGTAAATAACGGGGATGGAACATACACCTATACTCAGACTAGAGTTGGCACTTATATAAATGGAGATACCATTCTTGCAAGATTTTACACATATACCCCTGCAAGCGGACAGGTATTCTATCCGGGACCAACAGATGCCACATGGTCGGTGCCGCTGGTTTATGAAGGAGGTGCGGCCTCTTCATCATCCGCAGCTTCATCTTCGCAGGCGCCTCTTCCTCAGGTTCCGGCTCCTTCAAATTCTTCCGATACCTGGAGTTCCGGGGCGGGTTGGACACTTGTTTGGGCTGATGAATTCAGTTCTTTAACTATCAATTCCGCAAACTGGACTCATGAAACCGGTGATTGGGGATGGGGCAATAATGAGCTTGAAAATTATACAACATCGACAAATAATTCCTTCATTAATGAATGGAATGGAAACGGAATGCTGGTCATTAGAGCCTTGTACAATGGAAATGGTGTCGCGCTGGGTAATTATACTTCAGCCAGGCTAAAGACACAAGCAAAGCAGTATTGGCAGTACGGTAAGGTAGCAGCGAGAATACAGCTTCCATACGGGCAGGGCATATGGCCCGCCTTTTGGATGCTTGGAGAAAATATAGGATCAGCGGTCTGGCCGGCATGCGGTGAAATTGATATTATGGAAATGGTAGGGGGAGATGATATTGACCCCGGTGGAGATGATAAGGAAAATATCGCCGCTATTCATTGGGATAATTCAGGGTGGACATATGATTCAGCTTCACAAACGCTTCCTTCAGGTATTCTTGCGGATGATTTTCATGTTTTTGAAATAGAATGGGACAGCACACAGGTTGTATGGAAGAAAGATGGGACTGCTTTTTTAACAAAGAATATAACTTCCGCTG
>JAGLSM010000463.1 GCA_023135745.1 Spirochaetota bacterium
AAGACAGGATGGAAGCCATTAAAAGAATGAAAAGATGCCTTGATGAGTTTATAGTAGAAGGAGTAAAAACTACAATTCCTTTTCATCAGCAGGTTTTCGAAAACAAGTTGTTTATCAGCGGTAATGTCACAACAAGTTTTCTCGATGATTTTGAGATGAAGGTTTAGTTTTGAATCCCCTGCAGAAAAAGGTTAGAAAACAGGTAAATTACAATGATGACTATAAAATGTCTGTTGATTCCTATAAAAAAATAGCAGGGAAGGCCGCCCTTGGTATTAGGGGTGTATTTGGCCTTGCCGATTCAGATGGAAATGTTATTATGGAATCTGAGATTGACATGTATAAAAATGCTGTTATTGTCAAAGAGTCTTCCAGTTCACTTCTTTTAAGTGTCAATATAACAGCAGAGTATATGGAAAAAATTCCAAATCTATGTCTAAAGGTTCAAAAGGTTGTTCGTGATACTATTAAAGCCATGACTGATATACCTGTAAGTTCAGTTTCGATAAGGGTTGCAGGAATCGGCTTTCCCGTTAAAAGACAGCAAAAAAAAAGAAGTAAAAAATAAGTTGAGGACTGTTGTAAGGATTATAGAATGAAGAGAGTTATGGGTATTTTCAGAATTTTTGTTTTTACTTTATTTTTTCTACTTGGTGTCTTTTTTATTTTTGAATATATAAATTTTGATCAGTGGGCGCTGATGAATAAATTTTTTACAGAATTTAAAAATCCGGCAATGGTGAGAGCCTTTCTCGGCTGGTCCGGCTCAGTTTTAATTATATTAACACTTTTGTCATTTTACGGGTGGTTTATTCAGAAAAGAGCTAATTTTAAAGTATCACTTACAGGCGTTCTTGGATCAGTTGATATCAGATATTCGGCTATAAGTCAGTATGTTTCAGCACTCGTGTGTGAGCATAAGTTTGTTGATTCCTGTGCCGTGGATGTTGAAAAGAAAAGAGGCGGACTTATTTTAAGTCTTGCTATTGATGTTTTTCCGGAGGATAATCTTATTGATGTTTCCAATACTCTTCAACGCGCGGTTAAAGATGGTCTTGGTTCTATATTTGGAATACAGGATGTGCAGTCTGTAATTGTTAAAATAGTGTCAGTAAAATTAAATAAAATACTATGAAGGCTGAAAATGAAAAAGCTAATTGAATTTCTGCAGGAATGGACAAAGGAACATCCTTACCAGACCATTGGTTTAGCCGCAGGATTTTTTGTGAGTTTACTTATTGTACTCATTGGTTTTTGGAAGGCTATTTTTGTTTTTTTGATGACATGTATAGGTTATCTTATCGGAAAAAACAAGGATGGTGGTCATAGTTTGTCTGACCTGGGGAATAGAATCAAGGAATTCTTTAAAATTGAAAGAAAATAAGTTAGTCGGAAATGAAATTCCCATAGATAAACGAAGAAGTGCCGTACATTATGGAGAGGGCCTTCGCGCCTTATCTACCAGGCGGTTTAATGATGCGCTAGAATTATTTGAGCTTGCTCTGAAGTTTGATAGACGTAACCCTTACGCGTATTCCAAG
>JAGLSM010000464.1 GCA_023135745.1 Spirochaetota bacterium
TATTCTTTTTAAAATAAAAATGCAGAACCTTCCCATCCGGTGAAGTAATAACCTTTCCACCAGCAGGCTGCTTAACCCTATAAAAGACACCTGAAGTAGTTATACTCCCGGTATAATCAGAAACCCCCGCTTTTCTATTAAAGATGAGGTAATTTTTAGTCCTTGAATCCCTGTATTTCATAAAAAGTTTTCTCATCATTATCGAGGCAGAAGGACGTTTATTAATTATGTTGTTTCGTTCTTGAGGATCATTTTTTAGATCATACAATTCTTCAGGGACTCTCTTATTCACAGGTCTGCCCATTGCTCCGATCTTGTCAAACCCCGGAGGTCTGTATATGTATTTATAATTCTGCGTCCTTAACCCCTCAAGCATGAAACCCTGAATATACGCCGGTCTTTTTATTTTTTCTTTTTTGCCGTCTATCAGATTTAATAAACCGGCCCCTTTATTCTGCCGCTTAAACCTTTGAGTATTTGTAAGTGAACAAAGCTCAATAAGAGTCGGAAAAGCATCCAGAAGTCGAATTTGTTTTTCAATCTTAACGGGACGTATCCGCTTAGGATAATAAACAATAAAGGGAACCTTTAATTCCTCATCATGCATTGTCAAACTATGTCCGAACCTGGTATATTTTGAATACACAGTACTAAAGTTATGAAAGGGCCAAAGCACCTCTCCATGATCTGCGGTAATAACTACAATGGTATTTTTTAAAAGTTTATCTGATCTTAAACTATCTATTAGCTTTCCAACGTAATGATCGGCATAGGCAATCTCTGCTATATACTCCTTAACCTTTCTCTCATACATCCATCCTGGATCTTTTTTAATCTGCCTGAAAAAACGCTCAGGAGCTGAATAAGGCTTATGCGGAGTATTGTAATTAACAAACAGATAGTAAGGCTTGTCCTTATGCTCCTTAATCCAGCTAATTGCCTTTTCTGTAATATCAATCGTATCCCGGTTTATAGTCCTGTAATCAGTAATCTCGTCAAATCCAAGATCAACACCGGTCTGTGAATAATCCTGAAGAAATATATTATTAACTATGGCAGATGACTTATATCCATTTTTTCTGAACAGACGCGGCATCGTTTCAAACTTTGCCGTTTTATAAAAATGCAGCCGCTCCTGTTTTGAAACGGGAAAATCAAGCAGATTAATCTTAAGGTCTTTGGGATAAACAGCTGTCATCATTGATAATTCAGAAGGTCTTGTCCAGTTCGCGTTAGCAATACAGTTTATAAACACAGCGCCATTTTCCGCCAGCTTATCAATATTAGGCGAAACACCAAGCCTAGAACCATATGCGCCTATCATATCACTTCTCACAGCATCAACAAGAATAAAAATTACATTTGGTTTTAAAGACCGTCTCTTTGTATAGACCACAGGATTTGCCCAGAAAGGGTATGTCATAACCGAAGAACTCTTTGACGAAAGCTCTATATGAACATCCTCTCCTGATAATGTACTTAGATCAATACTTCTATTAACCCATTTTTTAGTTCCTG
>JAGLSM010000465.1 GCA_023135745.1 Spirochaetota bacterium
GGCATTTTCCATCAATATCAGGGAAGGTATATTAAAGTCATCAATTGTAGCTTTATCAATTTGCTGCATCTCTATCCGGTCAACAAGCTTCATCATTAACCTCTAAGGTTTCCATGATACTACGTGAATGTTTTTTTGGAAAATTTTAAAATTAAACAAACGCCCGTCATTCGATAAATAAAAATTACGGTAAGCGCCGTTACCGGTATCAGCCTTAATAACTACCTTTTTGGTATCTCCTGAAACAGGTGAATAAATGTCAAAGTAGACATATACATACGGTTTTTTAACTCTTACATTTTTTGTAAAATAAATCATTCCGAATTCAGTAATGCCCTTAATACCATACCATATATCTGTAGGAAGACTTACCGGCGTAAGCTTTGTTTTATGGATTAAATCCATCTTGTAAAGAACCTTTTTAAGCTTAACCTTATCTTCCACGTATAAAATCTCAAACAATAAAACCTTATTACTATATGATGGAAAAACTGACATAATTTTCATCAGTTTTAACTTGCCTTTTAATTTCAAGACAAAACTCTTTTGAGGGATCGAATATGATTTAACCTTTTTATTTTTAATATTTACAATATCAATCCATTCAATCTGGACATCACTGTCAAAACGTGTCTCCCAAACCATGACTAATTGATCCTTAGACAACAAGAACATATTTCTGATTCTGGAAACCCCTTGTCTCAGATTTTTTAAACCAAAGGATTTTTTCATTGAAACCCTGCGGGTAACTATTCTGTTCTTTTTTGTTTTATCAATCTGCCAGACTGTATAGACTGTATCATTTTTTATCCGAATCATTTCAAGGGAATAAACACGGCCTGCTGAATCGTTATCCACAAATAAAAACTGACTTTTACCCTGAGGAATATCATTTTTATCCCGGTTAAGAACAAAATCCAGCTTTAATATACCTGCGTAATCGAATTGAAGAATCTTAAAATTCGCATTATCCAGAAATGTTACAGTTCCATATTTACATGATATATAGCTTGTCAATAACTGTTGATCGTAAAGAAAGGCGGAATTTTTTGATTTATCGAGAATGCCCAGATGAGCTTTGCCGGATCCGAATGAAACTTTAAAATGAAACCTTTGTGTAAGTACATTTTCACCCACACCGCAGGCATTTAACAATATCAGAATTAGAAGAATATAATACTTTAAAGGCAAGGAAATTTCCTGAATATAGATTTTATAGATACATAAAATTTACAACATATCCAAGAATAGTCTATATTTTGATTCATGTATGTCAAGCTCTTTATCCAATATATGCAACAATCGCATATGTCAAAAAAAGTACTTTCATACACCACCTAACCCTATCCCTTCCCTTGTTCGCTTCGCAGGGAAGGGGAACGTTGAAAATTAATATCGAGCATTTTTTTGGAACTTATTAAGCTATTTCTTTATCAATAAAGGATATGACTATCTGAATAAGAGACTGTTGCACAACCTGATTTTTTTGAAAAATGACTGTTTGAGTAA
>JAGLSM010000466.1 GCA_023135745.1 Spirochaetota bacterium
ATACGAGTTTCATTTTCAAAAAAATCAGGTTGTGCAACATTATCTAGAATCTAAGACCGGAACCAATACTGGTAAACAGCGTTCTGAAACCACTTGTATAATCAAGACCAATACTTATATCTGTCAGTAAAAATAAAATTGAATACCTCATACCAAGACTTGTGGAGTATTTTGTGTTTGCTGAAGAATCAATAGTCATCCTCGATTCAAAACCTATCCCTGTTCTCCAATAAAACTGCCAGTTTCTATTGTAGTAATCATTAACCAGAAAATGTAGTTCAAAATATGCAGAAATCTCTACCATCCTGTTTCTTTTTTCGTAAAACTTCCCCAGAAAACCAAAGGATAAAATAGTATTCTCCACATCAAATATAAAATCAGCTCCAAGAGCCGTTATTCCTGTATCCGGTACAGTGCTTAATAAACCCCATTGTGAAGCAAAAAGCTCCTTGGGAAGCGCCCAGTCATACCTGAATAGTACATTAAATGTAACCGATCTTGAGCGGGCATCACCCTTGTACTTGTTTCTCGCGTCATACTTCAGCTTTGAGTCCCTGTCTATTACGAGTTTTTTGTCTTTTTTCTTTTTACGCTGTTTTACTGCCTTATTTTTAATGGTCCTTTTTTTTACCGCATATACCGAAAATTTATATTTGGTTTTAAACAGATTTCTGACCTTACTTGTAAAATCAGAAAGTATTATATTTTTTTGAGCCAAAAAGTCAGAAATTGAAACCGTTGCAATAACCATTCCTGTTTTTATACTGAGAAGCCTTCCCTTAACACGGATAATACTTGAGTTTTTGAAATACTTTACTCTTCCGAAAAATATTAAATCTGCAGCAAGCCGCCTTCCAAATCTCTGGAGAACAAGATCATTATCAAACTGTTGTTTGCTTGCTTTGTATTTTTTACGAAGTTCCAGGATATCTTCTTTTTCAACCAGATCAACATTCGGTAAATTTCTCAGAGAATTCTTTATAGAAATACTTATCTGATGAGTATAGTTTTTTATTACAGGATTTTTACCCTTATATTCCAAATCCATAATAGATACAACCATAAACTCTTGCGCTTTTAAATTACCAAATATTAAAAGAACCAGAATAAGAATATACCCTGTTAAGAGTGAATACCTTTTCATTTATTCTTCCCCTTTATAATCATCCTTCTTTTAAAAAGAAACTTCGCTTTCACAAAAGAATTTTCCGCCAAAAAAAATTTCTGAGTTTTTAGATACATATTACCAAGATCAAGATATAGGTCAGGATCACTGGGATTCTTTTTAATATTCTTTTTTATTATTGCAATTTTATAAAGATCCTCATTGGTAAAGTAATTATCTTTGAATATATTCTTTGTTAATTCAGAATCCTTTTTTACCGATTTGTCTGTTATCTTGCCTTCCCTGCGGTTAATGGTATCAATTCCGAGTATAGCATACTGACGCAGTTCTTCCTTGTCCTTTGATTTATTATTTTCAACGATTTTTTTCA
>JAGLSM010000467.1 GCA_023135745.1 Spirochaetota bacterium
TTTTTTTATAGACTTCGGAGTTATGTTGTGTTTTTCATTATAATGCAGCTGTTTTTCACGTCTCCTGTCCATCTCTGTGAGTGCTGTTTTCATCGCGCTTGATATATTGTCCGCATACATTATGACTCTTCCGTGGATATTCCTCGCGGCTCTTCCCGATATCTGGATAAGCGAAGATGCTGAACGTAAAAAGCCTGCCTTATCAGCGTCCAGTATCGCAACCAGCCCCACTTCCGGGAGGTCCAGTCCTTCTCTTAGCAGATTGATTCCTGCCAGACAGTCGAATTCTCCCGCGCGAAGATTGTGTATTATTTCGACTCTCTCGATTGTTTCAATTTCAGAATGAAGGTATTGAACTCTGATCCCGTTTTCTGACAGGAAATCAGTTAATTCCTCGGACATTTTTTTTGTTAATGTAGTAACCAGAATTCTGTAACCTGAGTCTGTTGTTTTTTTTATTTCTTCCAGGAGATCATCTATCTGTCCTGCTGAAGAATGGATTTCAACCGGAGGGTCTACCAGACCTGTAGGCCGAATTATAAGCTCAACTTTTTGATCCGAATTTTCAAGTTCATAATTGCCGGGAGTCGCTGATATAAAAACAGCTTTCTGTATCAGGTTATCGAATTCTTCAAAATAAAGGGGCCGGTTATCAAGTGCCGATGGAAGGCGGAAACCAAAATCTATGAGGTTCTCTTTGCGTGACCTGTCTCCTTTGTACATCCCGTTTACCTGGGGAAGAGCAACATGAGATTCATCTATGAACATTAAAAAATCATCAGGGAAGTAGTCCAGAAGAACGGATGGACGGTCTCCGGCATTGCGGAATGAAAGCTGACGCGAATAATTTTCAATACCGTTACAGTATCCGATTTCACGCAGCATTTCAAGATCGTACATTGTCCTTTGTTCCAGACGGTGAGCTTCGAGGTCTTTTCCCTGTTTTTTTAATTCTGCCAGTCTCTCCTGAAGTTCATCTTCGATATTTTTTAACGCCGGAAGTATCTTGTTTCTTTCAGTGATAAAATGTTTTGCCGGATAAATTGCCGTGTCATTTAACTCTTCAATGACTCTGCCGCTGATTGATTCAAGATGCTGGATTCTTGTAATCTCATCTCCGAATAGTTCAACTCTAATGGTTTGTTTTGCATATGCCGTATGGATGTCAATAATATCTCCACGGACTCTGAATGTGCTTCTTGAGAAGTCCGTATCGTGTCTTTCATACTGAATGGCAATCAGGAGTTTTAGTATCTCATCTCTTTCTATGATTTGACCCTTATGCAGGGTAATTATTTGGTCTATGTATTCCTGCGGGCTGCCGAGACCGTATATGCATGAAATACTGGCAACAACAATCACGTCGTTTCTTGCAATTAGAGATGTTGTTGCGGATAGTCTCATGAGATCAATTTCATCATTGATCGATGAGTCTTTTTCGATATATGTGTCTGTTGCGGAAATATATGCTTCAGGCTGATAGTAATC
>JAGLSM010000468.1 GCA_023135745.1 Spirochaetota bacterium
CTTTATAACGCAGCATATATTTGTGAGGTTTGTTACACTTGTCTCATCGCAAGGGAACACTTTTGAAAAATAGAGTGATGAACTTTTGGTAACCTTGAGTTCTGCTGCTCCGTCTACAGATCTTCTTATGTTATTTTTCGGCTGGGGGGATACTAGTAATGAATTGTTGATCAGGTATTTATAGAAATAAACACCCTTGTCTGGAGTAAGGGAGCAGCGGTATATTCCGTCATTATTCAGGTCATGCATCTTTATCATGGATTTTCTTTTTCCGTTGACCTTGAAATTTCCTACTAGAGACACCGCCTTAATATTTTTATACCTGTCAATATATGAAAAAAGGTATTCATCAGAAGATATCCTGATTGTGTTGAGACCAGGGTATTCGGATAATGGAGGATCGAATTTAGTATCACCCCCGCAGGATAATAAATAAAGCGGTAAATAAATAGATATTAAAAATAAGATTTTAAAGCGCATTGTCAATTTCTTCCTTTAGAGTTAGAAGCCAGGCAAGTTTTTCGCTTTTGTACAGATTTACAAGTTCTTCAGACAGTATACGCAAATCCATCCTGGCTTTATCAGAATTTAATTTTTCTATTTCCTGTATCATTGCAATATTATTTTTCAGTCTCTCCCATAGTGTTGTCGTTATCTTAAAAAAAATGTCGGGCATTTTGTCTGCAATAAGCTGAAGGCTGTCTTTTTTAATAACTGTAATTACGGATTTTTCCGCCGCTATAAGTGAAGCGCTTCTAGGTTCATTTAAGAACAGAGACATCTCTCCAAGAACAGCGCCCTTTTTGGAAATACTGCATATTACTTCGTTATTCAATACAACATTTACTTTGCCGGAGTTGAGAATATACATCTCGTCAGATTTTTCATGCTGGTTGCAGATAACTATGTCTTTCTCATATTCAATTAAAAATTCATCCAGTTTTTTTGGTTCAACTTCTATTTCATCCGGCTGAATATCTGAGAATATTTTACCCTTTCTATAAGCCAGTGTTTCCTTTTTTTCATTTATAAAACTTAAAAGGATTTCATTCTTTTTTGTATATACGATCTTTTTTATCCTTGAGATAATATTAAAATAAAATTTGTAGTATCTTCTCGATGAGTTATTTCCAAGTATTAAATTCTGGTTGATATCAGTGATTATCTGGTTTGTTTTATCAAGACATTTTGCCATGAATTTGGTTATGTTAAAACCTATGTTGTAGAGGCCTATGAAATTTTTTAAATTGTCATTTTGTATTTTTTTTATTTCAGCTCCCTTTTTTTTATAAACTTTCATTTTTCTTGTTTCAAGTTTTTCGTTCTGAAAACCATAAAGAACTTCACCTGCTCCAAAAATTATATTTTCACCTTTAACTGTAAAATAACTCTTGTCGGAAATCGTAAAAACAAGTTCGCCTTTTACAAGCAGCAGCGCATTTATGGCGATATCCGTTTTATCATATACTACTTTATAGGAATCATTAT
>JAGLSM010000469.1 GCA_023135745.1 Spirochaetota bacterium
TCCACAAAAACGGGTAAGGTTCAGTTTGGTCAGGCAATGGTCCTAAGATACACAGATTTTCATCTAAAACCTTAAATAAGTATCAGGGCTTCCCGATAAATTAAGTATGAAAAGAACACCTATTTTTATAATTATGATTGTATTATTTTTTATGATTTTTCCAAATACATTTGGGATGAATATAAAATACATAAATAACGGGATACTTCAGAAAAAAATATATTTATCTAAAGACGGGTACATTTCTCTGATGAGTCTGTCAAAGGAAATAGGTTCAAGACTCAGCTGGGAAGATTCCATTAAAAGAATAGAAATAAGCAGGAATGAAAAAAAAGTCACAATGCTTATAGGAAGACCTTTAATAATGTATGCAGGCGGCAGGCTGAGAAATTTGTCTAAACCTCCCCGAATAATTAATGGTGAAGTTTTTATTCCTGCTGACTCATTGAGAGTTATTTATAATGAACTTTCGATTCGCGGAGAATCATGGGCGCTTATCAGAAAAAAGCAAAAAGATTACAGCAATATTGCGGATAATATTTTTAAAATAAATAAACGTAAAAATCATAGAAATATTGATGTTATTTTTATAGATGCGGGGCATGGAGGGCGGGATCCGGGCTGTGTAGCGAACGGACTTAAGGAATCAGAAGTTGTTCTGAAAATTGCAAAATATGTAAAATACTATCTTAAAGATTTAAGTAAAACAGTTCGAATTATTCTTACCAGAAAAAATAATACTTTTGTAAGTTTGTCCAATAGGGCAAAAATTGCGAATCACTATATTAAAAAAGGTTATAAATGTCTCTTTATCAGTATTCACGCTAATGCTTCAATCTCGAAAAGAAGATACGGGTTTGAAACTTATTATTTATCACCAATGCCTTCCAATGCTGATGCCCGTTCAACTGCAGTTCTTGAAAACGGAGCTCTTGAACTTGATACGGAAAAAAAGAAAAAGGGTAATATGCACAGTATCTTATCAAAGATGCTTGTGGAGGAGTACCGAAGAGAATCTGTTATAATAGCAGGTTTTATTCAGAAAGGCCTGGCTTCAAAAATTGGGTCTCATTCAAAAAACAGGCATGTAAAGAAAGCTAATTTTTTTGTAATGAGAATGGTGTATATGCCCTCTGTATTAGTTGAGGTGGGTTTTCTAACAAACCGCAGAGAGGCCGGTCTGTTAAGAAGGTCGTACTACCGGAAAAAACTCGCATCCGGTATTGCTTCAGGAATTAAAAAATTTATTCAAAAATTCAATAAAAATATATAAATTAGTATATTAGCAAGCAGGAGACATACCGTTATGACTGAAGACGATTTATTTTCAATAAACGAAGATAAAAACAACCTTTTTGATGATAGTTTAAATGAGCAAAAATCTGATTCCAATATTAATGAACTTAATAAGAATGAGACTAGCGAAATAATTCAGGATCAGCCTATTAATCAAGATACATTAAGTGATTCTGA
>JAGLSM010000047.1 GCA_023135745.1 Spirochaetota bacterium
CAAGAAGGTTGCTCCCAAGAAGGTTAAATAATTTTTACACTAATACTGTTGTAAAAAGACCACAGTTTTACAAAAAAAATGTGAGAATTTGATACAAATTTTCAGTTTTTTTGTTAAAAAATCTTCAAAAAACGTTTAATTCCAAAATTTAAGTTTTTTCAAAAATTAAATTATTATAACTTACTGTATTTCAATAAGTAAAAAAACGAAAATGAAATAGAAAGGTTGGCACGAGACTTGCATTATACATAGTTAAAAAAAGCTTGTGGGAGATAAACATGCAAGTAACAACAAAAAAAGAACCTGTTAAAAGCCATAATATAGAAGAAGAAGATACAATTAAGCTATACCTCGAAGAAATAAATAAAACCAGTCTTCTTGAGTTTGAGGATGAACTTGAATTATCCAAAAGAATTAATAAAGGTGATAAAAGTGCTCTTGAGGCGCTGATAAAAGCAAACCTCAGATTAGTTGTAAAAATAGCCAAGCATTTTGTTAGTAAAGAGTATCCTTTAATGGATATAATACAGGATGGAAATCTGGGTTTGATAAAAGCTGCAGAAAAGTACGACTATAACAAGTATGTCAGATTTTCGACTTATGCTGCCTGGTGGATTAAACAGTCAATAATAAGAAGTCTTTCAATAAAAAAGAGGATGATAAGGATTCCTCACAGAAAGGAAGAAAAACTTCGACAGATTAAAAAAGTTTGGCATAATCTCTACCAGAAACTCAGGAGAGTTCCAAAGATTGAAGAAATTTCCGATTTTATGGGTCTTGATGTAGAAGAAATAGAAAACCTGATAGCTGTTGGTAATACAGTTGTTTCATTTGAAAATAATATAAGCTCTGATGACTTTCCTCTTATAAATATTATTGAAGACAATTCATATTCTCCCGATCAGATTGTTATGAATGAGAAATTAAAAGAGGAAACTCTCAATATACTTAATTCACTTATTCCAAAAGAGAAAATGGTTCTTCTTTGCCGGTTTGGGTTTGTCTCTGAAAAAAAGTATACTCTCAAAACAATGGGTGATTATTTTGGGATTTCAGCTGAAACTGTAAGACAGATTGAGATTAAGGCATTAAAAAAATTAAGAGAGAAATACGGATATTTAAAAGATTATTTAGTATAAGTTAAACGGTCTAGTCTTATAAGCTTGTTTACGAATGCTTTTAAGACTAGACAATAAGTTAAAAAATAGCAGCTTTTGGAATAGTTTTTTTAAATATATCCGGATAAAAATTATAAAGCTTTTTCTACTTTACCTGATCTAAGGCACCTTGTGCAGGTATTTATAAACTTTGTTGATTTACCGACTTTTGCTCTTATTTTTTTGATATTAGGCTGCCATTTTCTACGGGTTTTAAGATGAGAGTGACTTACTGAATTACCGCTCATTGTTCCTTTACCGCATATATCGCATTTTTTAGACATTTTTTTCCCCTGACTGTTTTTTCTCCATATACTCAACTCTTTTTTTGAGTTCGGAAAGCTTGCTTTTTGCTTCTTTTAATTCTTCTCTTGAGAGTTTTTCAACTTCTTCATGCGCCTTAATAGTTCTGCCTGCCTCAATGAGATCCTTTAAAGCTTTTTCAATAACAAATGCCTTATCAGAAATATTACTTTTTGCGCTTAAGAGTTCTTGCCTTGAAAATTCGTTATTGTTCTCAAGAGCACTTACTGTTTCTACAAGATTTTTCATCTCAGAACGGCTGAAATTTGAAACCTCTTCATGAGCAGAGATTGTATCGGAAGCATCAATTATCTCTTTGGTGGAGAGTTTGCTGTATTTTTCATACATCTGGATTATTCTATCCAGATCATAGTTTTTTTCCTTAAGTTCTTCAATTTCTTTTTTAAGGAGCTTGTATTTATTTTTCCGATTAAACAAAAGACAACCCTACCATTTTGATTAAAATTATTGAGGAAACCATTCAAAGTCAACTAATATAGTATTGATAAATACTAAGTTAAATAATGCATGAAATTCGATTGAAAATCACATACGGAGCTTTTAATAATTGCTATATTAGTATAGTAATTTTTTAAAGGAGATTAATTCATCAATGATTGAGGCTTCTACAGTTTTTGAATCATCTGCAATTGAATTCATAAAAAATGTTATCAGTAACAATAACGGCTGTGAAGTTCTTTTTCAGGCAGTATATGTTAAGGATAAAAAAATATCTGAAATACAGGTTATATCCAGAGGTAATCTGACTTCTGCTCCGGCTAAATTAAGTATTAAACAGCCATTCAATCTTGTTATTCATAATCATCCAACAGGAGAATTATCTCCTTCAGATCCTGATATTGAAATTGCCTCCTTTTTGTTAAATCAGGAGATTGCTTTTCTTATCATTGATAATAATGTTAAGAATGTAAATATTGTTGTTGAGCCTTCAGTGATTGATCCTGTTGTAAAACTTGATAAAAAAGAAATATCAGAGTTTTATGAAAAAAAGGGTAAATTAAGTATGCTTTTTCCGGAATTTGAATATCGTGAAAGTCAGAAGTTTATGGCTGAGGAGGTTAGCAAGGCCTTTAATGAGGACCTTCATTCTATAATTGAAGCGTCTACCGGGACAGGTAAGTCAATTGCTTATTTAATCCCTCTTGCTTTGTGGGTATTGGCTAACGGCAAGAGAGGTCTTGTCTGCACGAATACTATAAATCTGCAGCAGCAGCTCATGGATAAGGACATTCCTCTTTTAAGAAAGGTTCTAAAGCGGGATATAAAGGTTGTGCTGGTTAAGGGACGGCAGAATTATCTATGTATTAAGAAAATCCACGAGGCCGGGGAATTTCAGTCATATTTATTTGATGATTCAGAAACAGAAGAACTTGAGCGTATTATTTCATGGGTAGATCAGACTAAAACCGGGTCAAAGACTGAACTTACTGCAGCGGTTAGTGAGAAGGTATGGGAAAAACTGGCAAGTGATAGTGAAACATGCCAGGGAATTAAATGTCCGCATAACTCGGATTGTTTTTTCAGGAAGGCCAGGAAAGAAGCAGTTGATGCAAACATACTTATCGCGAATCACTCGATTTTTTTTGCTGACATGGCTGTCAGAGGTGATCAGGGCAAGGACGCGGCTTATTCTGTTTTTCCCTATTGTGACAGGGTGGTGCTTGATGAAGCTCATAATATTGAAGATGCGGCAACCTCTTACTTCGGGGAGAGTCTTAGCAGGTTCGGCATAGCAAAGACTTTATCACGTCTGTTTATAAAGCATAGGGGTGGAGTAGAAAAGGGTATTTTAAAACTAATTGTTAACAATATGGAGAAACCCAGAAATTTCGGCAAAAAAAATACTGCTGAGATTTCCGATATTATAAAAAATCAAATTATTAAAAAGATTTCAGAATTAAACAAAGATTCTGTGAATTTCTTTGAAAAACTATACGAATATTTCCAATCTATTAATGGGTCCTCAAATCTTTTTTCTTTAAGAATTACAAAAAAAATAAAGGACTTGCCGGTCTATGATGATGAAATAATGCTTCTTCTTAAAGAACTTAAGAAGTCAATTAAGAGGCTTGCTTCACTCTTAACAAAGCTATATGAATTATCTATTGATCTTGAAAAGGAAATTTCAAGGTCAACTGAAGCATTTTTTCTCCAGGTAATGTCTCATTCAAATAAACTGAACTCAATGGCCGGGTTTCTAAATAACTTTATTGATTTTTCAAGCGAAGAAGAAAATGTTATCTGGGTTGAGGGGAGAAGATGGAAGAATAAGTATCATCTGTCTTTTTTTCTTGCGCCGTTGAATGTATCTTCAATTCTTTACAAGTATTTTTACGAAAAGTATCAAGGGGTTGTATACACTTCAGCTACTCTTTCAGTTGACAGCAGTTTCAACTTCTTTGAGAAGAGGGTCGGTTTAAACCTTCTTGAAGAGGGAAAAAAGAGTAAGATAATACTGCCCGGCGTATTTGATTATCAATCACATTCAATGCTCGGGCTTCCCGCAGATTTTCCTGATCAGAATTCACCCGACTTCATCCATCATGTTGCTGATTTTGCTTTAAATCTGATATCAGTTACCGGCGGCCGGTTATTTTTTCTATTTACTTCAAGAAAAATGATGGACGAATGTTATGAACAGACTATGTCTCTTTTACCTGCGAAGTTCCGCGACAGCTGTTTAAAACAGGGACAGATGCAGCGTCATTTTTTACTGGAAGAATTTAAATCAAGAAAAAACGCGGTGCTCTTTGCTGTTAATTCCTTCTGGGAGGGAGTTGATGTTAGAGGAGACAATTTGATCGGAGTTGTTATTGTCAAACTGCCGTTTTTAGTTCCTACCGACCCTGTACACCAGGCAAGAACCGAGCTCATAGAAAAAAACGGAGAGTCATCATTTTTTACATATTCATTACCTCACGCGGTATTGCGTCTAAAACAGGGATTTGGGCGGCTTATAAGAACCAGGCAGGATTACGGTGCTGTCTTTATTCTTGATAACAGAATATTAAAAAAATCTTATGGCAGAATATTTTTAAAATCACTGCCGAATTCTAAAAGAGTTATCGAAAATTCAAAAACGGTAGAGAAAAGTTACAGTGCATTTTTGGAGCGGTTTGAATGAGAAGGTTTATTGTTATTTTTTTTATTATTTTCATTGCTGTTTTTGTTTTATTTTCTTTTACGGATATTTACGCCGGCATGAATTTTTACAAAAGAGATATATCAGGAGTTATGGATTCGCTGAATGATAGTATTCCTGCTGATTCTTCAACTGTTTTTTCAAGAATTTTTATTGAGGAAAAAAATAACAAGCTAAAATACAGATACACTTTCGCGATTAAGATAGGAAAAAATAAAAAAGATAACCTTTATATTCCAATGATTGAAAATTCTGAGTTAAAAGTATACCGCTTTATTAAGAATTCAAAAAAATCAAAGCTCTTGGATAAGATAAAAAGCTTTAAAAATAATTTAAAAATAATTTCTATTGTTTCCTTGAAGACAACAAATCCGGGAGATGTTATACTTATAAATAGATATGATCTTTTAGATAATAGAGCAGAATTTGAGTATCTTTTTAAGCCCGGTAGAATAAGAAAAGGTATTCTTCATATTAAAACAAGAAAGAAACTTTACTATTTAATCAGTGGTATTAAAAATATTGATTTTAAAAAAAAAGGTGATAATTATATCTGGAAATGCGGGCCCGGTTATAAATCAGGAGAATCCTCAAGGTGTATATTTGTATCAACTTTAGCTTCAACCAGGTCCAGGATTTCCTGGTATAAAAAAATTTATAAAATCTCAAAATATCAAAAACGAATATTATATCGAACAGCTGTAAAACTCGTGTCCGGAATTAAAGGCTTCAAAAAAAGAACTGCCAGAATCTATGAGTACTTATTAAATACTTCAGATTTTTTATATGAGTCTTTTATTCCCAGAATAAATTCAGGAAAACCGGTCATAAGTATTAAAAATTCTGCTGATTTCTGTAGAGTTTTTATTAATATGCTGAGAGGAATAAATTTAAAAGCGGTTTTAGTAATACCGATTCAGAATAAAGGTAAAAAAAACAAAGAATTGCCGTTTAAGATACCGGGAGTCATGGTAAAAAATGGCGAAAAAAAACGCTGGTTTTTTCCTGAATCCCGATTTTCTCATCCTGATTATATACCGCCTGATCTTCAGGGGAAAAGCGCTGTTACTATTGGAAAAAATACAATACAAGGATTGATGGTTATTCCAAAAAGAAAATACGCCAATGGAGATATCAGGCTCTGGATGAGTATTTATTTGCGGGAATCAGGGGATGCATATTTTTCGGCTTATTCATTATTTTCAGGAAGACAGAGTCTTATATTCAGACGTCTTATTAATTCCAGGTCATCACATAATATAAGAAGAGCTGTTTTTAATAAGATACTTGGTGAGTCATTTGATTATCGTATCTCCGGTATAGAAATAAAGCATAAAAGAATACTTCAATTTCCTCTTTCCATTAAATTTTCAGGCACAATAAGAAATTTAACAAAGCATAATCAAGGGCGATATTCAATTAAACCTTCATTGCTTATGAGAGGGCGCTTTTTAAATGGAAAGATGTTGAAACTAATTGAGAAAGGCAAACCGTTAAGGGATTTCATATTGCCTTCAAGGCTATATGAAAGGGTAACTTACTTTCTTCCTCATGGTACAAAGCTTGTGAATAAGTTGCGAAATTTCAAGTCCTTAAAAAGGAATTTAAGGATAAAGCAGCGATTCAGATTAATAAAAGGTAAGAAAATAAAAAAACCAAAACATTGGAGAAAAAAACTCTGGAAAAAATGGCTTAGGTTTAATCATTCAAAATATAAAGATAGAATAATATTTTACGGTGACGTATTTATTAACTGGAATTCTTCAGGAAAAGAACATATTTTCGATTCATTGCTTAAATGTGATAAACAGAAAATTAAATTATTTTTGGGGCAGTACTGATGGGGAAAAGGATTGTTTTTTTTACACTTTTATTTGTTTTTTATATTTCTTTTGTTTTCATGATTTTTTTTATATCAGGATATTCTAACGTTCTTGATGATTCTCAATATATTAAAAGTCTCAAGAACAGCCGGTTTATAAAAACAATAATGAGCCATATTGAAGTTTCTACCGGTGTTTATAGTCTTTATAAAATTGACAGGCAGCTTTATTTTACTGTTATCAGTTATATAAAAAAAACTATTGAAGATACTTATGTCAAAAAAATGATTAGAAACTGGACTGATTTTCTAAAAGGAAAAAAGAGCATTATTTATACTATTGATTTTTCAAAAATGAGATCTAATGTTTTCTGGATTATATCGGATAGAATAAATAAATCTAAAAAAATACCTTCCTTTCTAAAAAATAAAGCCCGGCAATTCTTAAAAAAAAGGTTTAAAAGGGTTCCGGGTAAAATAAATATATTTAAAAGTCTTAAAGTAAGAAAAAACATGATTCATAAAATTAATACTGCAGGTTATGTGTTTTCAAAATTCTATGGACTGCGTATTTTTATAATTATTCTACCTGTATTTCTGATTATTCTTATGTTATTAATAATAGTTGAAAGAAAACAGATGCTTTATTGGGTTTCATTCTGGGGAGTAGTATTAAGCGGCACACTTTTGCTGACGCTTTCTATTTTTGGATCAAAATCGATAAATCTTGTCTTAGAAGTTATTTCCCATCATAAGAGCATGAGCAGTCACATAATAAACCTGCTGTCATATCTTCTAAACGAGATAATAAGTGATGTAAAAACAGTTCTAACAATTTTCTTATTAACTATAAGTATTCCTTTGATAAGGGATGTTTTTAGGTTAAAGAGAGTTTCTTCTGATGTTTTGTAACCTTTTTAAATTATATTTTATACGAATTATTTCTGGTAAAATTCTAATTTTGGGTATAATCTCTTTTTAAGTTATTCTTCCGGATGAATTGACTGTGAGGTAAGAATGAATCTGTCTTCATATAGGATCAGGTATTCAGTTGCTGCAATGATAATAGTGCCGTTGTTTGGCAGGCTTGCATTAAGCGGGACAGGCAGGGAAACGGAGCTTTTCCGTTATCTGATTCCGATGACTGTAGGGGCTTTTGCCGGATATTTTATTGGAAAATTTAAAGACAGTTTAGTATCTAAGGTCAAAGAATTAAAAGAATTAAACAGCACTCTTCTGAAATCAAAAAAGAATCTAATAAAGAATATAGGTTATCTAAATGGTCTAATGGATAATTCACCGGCTGTTATTTATATCAAGAATATTTCAGGGAAATACCTGACTGTTAATAAAAGCTTTCAAGAATTATTTGGTGTTTCAAATCGGGAAATTTTTAATAAGGATGATTCTTATTTATTTTCAAAGAAAAAATGCGCGTTATTCAGGAAAACTGATGAAAGAGTTATTAAAACCGGAGCTCCAATAACTATTGATGAAGAAGTAATTCATGATGGAGTGATACATAATTATTTAACTGTTAAATTTCCGTTCAGAAACGCGAGAGACCGTATCATTGGAATAGGTGGAATTTCATGGGATATGAGTGAATACAGGAAAGTAGAAGAACAGCTGAAGCAGGCTCAAAAGATGGAAACAATAGGGATATTAGCAGGGGGATTTGCTCATGATTTTAATAATGCTTTGACCGGTATAATGGGTGCTGTTTCTCTTATGAATTTTAAAAAAGATTCAGGTGATTTATCTTCAAAAAAGTTAGGTACGTATTTAAACATCATAGAAGATTCATCCCAAAGAGCTTCAAATATTGTAAAAAAACTAATGGGAATTTCAAGAAAACATGATTTGAGTCTTGAACCTTTGGATCTGAATAAAATTCTCAAGAATTTAATTAATATTTTTGAATCCTCTCTGGACAAGACGGTAGTTCTTGAAGTAGAATATAACAAGGAGAGTGCAAATGTGCTGGCGGATTCAGTTCAGCTGCAACAAGCTATATTGAATGTATTGGTTAATGCCGGACATTCAATGACTTTTATGAGAGACAATTCTGCTAAATCCGGCGGATGCCTGAATGTATCCATAAAATCATATAAAGCTGACAGGTTTTTTTATTTATTTAATAAAATTAAAATGAAAAAGGAATTCTGGCAAATTACTGTAAAAGACAGAGGGATTGGAATTGATAAAAGTATTTTATCCAAAATATTTAATCCTTTTTTCACGACCAAATCTAAAGAAGAAGGTACCGGTCTGGGTTTATCAATTACCTATAATATCATAAAGCAGCATAGCGGTTTTATAGATATAGAATCTGAAAAGGATGTCGGCACAACTGTTAAATTATTTATTCCCTCGGTCAGGGAGCGAAAAAGAAATGGGACATAAAAAGAAGAATGATAAAATAACCAAGGGTAAAGGCAGTATCATGATTGTAGATGATGAAGAGGTTATAAGAGAGATTGCGTCTGAAATAATTCATGAATGTGGTTATAAATCTATTTGTGTTAAGTCAGGAAATGAAGCAATTGATTTTTTTACTGATAATTACAGCTTGGTTGATATTGTAGTTCTTGATATGCAAATGCCGGAAATATCAGGCAGAGATATTTTTGTCCGTCTAAAAGAAATTGATCCGTCTGTAAACGTCCTCTTGTCCTCCGGCTATAAATACGATAAAAAGGTTGATGAAGTAATGGCTCTGGGAGTTAAGGGGTTTCTTTCGAAGCCGTATACTATTAATGAGTTTTCTGAGGCTATTAATAAAATTATTTAAAATTAATAATTTGCTGTCAATATTTTCCTTCAAATCTGTCAATTTACAAAAACTTTAATTCGTTATGATAGTCATAAATAAAGTGAAGTTTCAAAGTTTTTTTTTCAAAATAACCGGCTGGATTTTATCCA
>JAGLSM010000470.1 GCA_023135745.1 Spirochaetota bacterium
AACTCCATCCTGCCTTGAAACCATCCAACAACTTTTTCTTTACCAAGTATATCAGCAGTGGTTTCTGTGAGTTTTTTTTCCGGGAGTTTTTTATATACTGCCGCTGATTTTTTTAAAACCCTTTCAATTTCAGCATTGGAATATTCAGGGCCGAGATACGAACCCTTCTGGGAATCGCTGCCTTTTTTAATTACCCTTTTTTTATCAAGGTATGAATAATAAGCATACAAGGCCGAGCCAAGCGAACCCCCAGCATCACCTGAAGCAGGTTGTATCCAGACTTCCTTAAATCCCGATTTATCCAATATTTCTTTATTCGCGACACAGTTAAGAACAACCCCTCCGGCAAGGCAGAGATTATCCATCCCTGTAATTTTTCTTGTATGCTTTGCTATAGATACCAGAATTTCGTTGAATAGGGCCTGAATAGATGCCGCGATGTCCATGAAAAATGGGGTCGGAGGTAGTCCCTGTTTTAAAGCTTTTTTACCAAAGAGCTTTTCAAAACGCCTATTAATCATTTTAAGTCCATAGCTGTACTTAAAGTATTTCTGATTTAGAAGGTATGAACCGTCTTTATTGATAGAGATCAGTTTTTTCTTAATCACATTAAGAAAACGGGGTTTACCGTAGGGAGCAAGACCCATCAGTTTATACTCCCCTGAATTAACCCTGAATCCGCAGTAGTAAGTAAAGGCGGAGTAGAGCAGCCCAAGAGAATGAGGAAACTCAATTTTCTTTAAGAGCTCTATCCGGTTCCCATGCCCTGTACCAATGGCAGTAGTAGTCCACTCCCCGACTCCGTCAATTGTAAGAATTGCCGCTTTTGTAAAAGGAGACGGGAAAAAAGCGCTAGCCGCATGAGACTGATGATGTTCAGCAAAAAGAATGTCCCTGTCTTTGCCCAATTCAAGCTCTTTTTTTACCGTATCCTCTATCCATAACTTGCTCCTGAGCCATAGCGGAATTGCTTTTACAAAAGACAAAAGGCCCCTTGGCACTGTATGTATATATGATGCAAGCAGCCTGTCAAAGGTTAGAATCGGTTTATCGTAGAAAACTATATGATCCAGCCTGCCGGTCTTTATCCCTGCCTGTTTTAAACAATACTTTACGGCATTTAATGGAAAAGAGCTGTCTCCCTTCTTTCTGGTAAAGCGCTCCTCCTGAGCAGCAGCAATGATTTCACCATTTTTAATCAGACTCGCCGCAGAGTCGTGATAAAAAGCTGAAATACCAAGGATGTAGATGTCTTTCATTTATTTTTACTCCGGAGTTTGTTCTTAAAAATATAGTTTTTTTTGACCCGGATTTACAGGATTTTATCTAGAATTGGGGACGGAGGTGGACCGGGATTTTATGAGAATTGGGGACGAGGTGCAGATAGGATAGAACATCTACGGATTTCTTTGGGGTCGGAGGTGAGAGGTTGACCGGGATTTGCAGGATTAAAAGATTATCACGATTTCAA
>JAGLSM010000471.1 GCA_023135745.1 Spirochaetota bacterium
ACATAAACAGGATTAGAATCAAATCACATAAATATGTAATTAAAAACTTCTCAGGAAAAAGATTTATAGAGCAATATATTAAAATATTTGAACATTAAACCATAATTTTAATTGCTATATTAGGGGCACGATGAATCGTGCCCCCATGCTTTTGTAAATCATTGTTTTCTATTACATTGGGTTACCGCAGTTAGCGCAAAATTTTGAAGCATCACCATTTTGCGCGCCGCATTTTGTACAAAATTTGGCTGCACCGCCTGCTGCCGGTGCTCCTGCTGCTGCACCTCCCACTGCGGCGCCAACAGCTGCTCCCGCTACCGGGGCTGCACCCTGAGGCTGCATTGGTGCCTGCTGCTGCATAGGCTGCTGTCCCTGCATACCGCCACCGCCCATCATCATTCCGGGCATCATCATACCCATACCAATGCCTGCACCCATACCCATGCCCATACCGGCAGCGCTCTGATTGTTGGCCGCATCCTGCATCGCTTTCGCGGATTTGAACATCATATACTGCTGCATATTTCCAATCGCGCCCATAGCGGATCTCTCATCAATTGCTTTTTGTACTTCTTCAGGAGGAGTAATTGCTTTTATTATAAAATCAACAAGTTCAACACCGTATTTTTCAAAGTCATCTCTCACACGCGACTTCATTGCCACGCCTATTTCATCATAATATTTTGCAAGATCCAGTACAGTCTTAACTACTTCACCAAGAGCGTCATTAAGTCTTCCCACAATCATATTTTTTAGAAAACTCTTAACATTTTCAGAAGTATAAGTGGCTTGAGTACCAACAATCTTATTTATAAAAAGACTTATATCCTTGATCTTATGTGAAAAAATTCCAAAAGCGCGTAAACGCACCATCCCGAATTCCGTGTCACGGAAAATCACAGGCTGTTCGGTTCCCCATTTTTCATCGGTGAATGTCTTTTTATTTACAAACATAACCTCAGCTTTGAAAGGAGACTCTCCGCCTGTAAGAGGCAGTGAGATCAGCTTGGTAAGAAGCGGTATATTACCTGTAGTTATCTGGTGACGGCCGGGGCCAAATGTATCAAGAGCCTTACCGTCTCTGAAGAAAACCGCTTCCTGACTTTCCCTGACTACAAGAAAAGTTCCTGTTTTAAAATCTCCGGATCCCTCTTTAGGCATCCGCTGTACCATAACCTGTCCTGATTCATCAAAAAATTCTATAACTCCGGAAGTTAATGCCATTTTTTCCTCCTAATTCATTTGTTTATAATTCCACTCAAAATGTCATTTTCTATTTTTTTAATAAAAAGTTTTCTCGTTCATTATACTGAACATCTGCGTTATCTATCAGTTTGTATAACTCATCAAGCCCGGCTTTAAGCGCGACATCCTCAGAAAGATTGGCTTTAACATCATTTATCTTAGTAGAAAGAAGTTCGAGCCAGTTTATCAGAGCTTCGTCAAATTCATACATCTTGTCAATAATACC
>JAGLSM010000472.1 GCA_023135745.1 Spirochaetota bacterium
AAGAATATAAAATTCATAAATAAAATGAAAAAACTTGGAACTGAACCATTAAAATGATGGTTCAGCCTTTTTAATCGGGTGAATTTGAGTCAATCTCCGAAAAGGATTCACTACATATCAAATTTTTTAACCTAATTGCGCCTCTATTTACCTAATTTGTCCAGATACATTAGGATTAATAACCTCCGGCACTTGCTGTAAAATTCATCGAAACGCCGCGTTTTTATATGTACCCCTAAGATATTTTTATCAAAATATAAACTTTTGGCACTTTTTTATAAGATAATCGTCCAAGTATATGAAAGTTTTTTATCCCGGCACATTGGGGCAAACAAATATAAATATAATTGGAGGAATTAAGATGAAGAAAAGTATTACATTATCCATATTCTTGCTATTATCTATTTTTACAAATGCTCAAGAACTAAAAGGAACCAAGATTAAACCGCTTCCTTTTTATGTATTTTATGAAAAGGGATCTGTTTTAAACCACTTCCTTCCCAGCGGATGGATGGGCGATTACGGAGACATCAAGTACAGCCAGGCAGCCAAGGGTCAATACATAGGAAAATCATGCATCAGAATCAAGTATTCAGCCAAGAGAAAACAAAGAGCCGGATGGGCAGGCATCTTCTGGCAGGCAACATCAAACAACTGGGGAACCCACAAAACAGGCTACAACATTAAAATGAGATCTCCGAAAAAACTTCACCTCTATGCAAAAGGGGAAAAAGGCGATGAAGTAGTTGAGTTCAAATTCGGCGGAATCTCCGGGCAGTATGCCGATTCCGACTCAGGTGAAACCGGCACTCTTACTCTCTCTAAAAACTGGAAGCGTTATACAATCGACCTTACAGGTCTTGATCTTTCATACATCAATGGAGGATTCTGTGTAGTTTTTACAAAACAAACCAATCCTGACGGCATAGTTTTTTACATTGACAAGGTTTATTACTCAAAATAAAAATTATTTATGAACCGGAAAAAACAAGAAAAAAAACTGTATCTGGAAATAGTCAAAAGCACGTGCAATCGGACTTTTGACTATTATTATATATTAATTAAAAAATCCTGGCTTTTAACCACATACTTTGTTTTCCGTTAATAAATTTGATTTAAAATTAATATTCATACAATATAATATTAGTATAGAGTTTTTATTCTGTAATCAGTAAATCTAATCCCATATGCTTATGGAAAAGACTTTTCATGTACTGGAGAAATTTACTTTTTTTGTACAAACACTAAATAGAAAACATGTGGATAGTTGAAATGGAATTTTTAAAATATTTTGATTTAAAAGGAGTATTTTGTTGCGGATAAAAATAAGATTGATATTATATCTAACTTTTTTAATGGCTTGTATAATAGGAATAATATATTCAATTGAGATAAAACCCAAGATTCCACTATATATATATTCAGGGGAAACTTATAATGAATCGTTTTATT
>JAGLSM010000473.1 GCA_023135745.1 Spirochaetota bacterium
CTTAGTAAATCTAATTTTAAGGATAAAACATGGCTTTAAAAACTTCAGAAATATTTCCAAGGTGGCTTCAGGAACTCAGTCGTTTTCAATCAATGAAATCCCAGTTTTTTTTATACGGGAACATTTATGATTGTCATTATTTTCCCATTAATTACAATGAAGCTGCTAATCAGGATGAACTCAAATGGGCAAAATTCCCGACAATAATTCAGCTTCTTGGTAAATACCTGGAAATAGAAGGGTATGAACTGATATGTAAATACGATATAGTAGATCTTCTTTCTGTAAAACCGATAACGAAGAAAGATGAATCAAAAGAAAAACCTTCAGAAGAAAAAAAAGAAGATCCTATAACAAAGAAAAATATTCTACAATTCTTAACAAAATCAAATCCTGAGGCTAAGGCTTATTTTACCGGAAGAGATATTGGCAGGATAGAATCAAACCTTGGAGATGTTTTAAGTTTTTTCAGATTTTTATCTTCAAATACTGAAAAGCTCTTTGCGGGAATAATAGACTTCAGTTCCAGATTCACACCTAACCCTAACAGTCTGTCTGAACCGGAAAGCAGACATTTTATAAAACTTGTAAAGGCTGCTCAGGAATCGCGGTTTTTTCCTAAAAAATCAGATAAGCGTAATATAATAATTCTAATTTGTGACAAACTAAACGATATACCAACATGGATGCTTCTTGAAAATCCTCTGACTCAAGGGATTGAGCTGCAGAAACCGAATACAGAAGAAAGAAAACGGTTTTTCTCAATACAAAAAAAACTCTTCTATCATGAAAAAGAACGTGAAGAGAGCAAGGGTGATGGACAGCGTTTTCCTGACCTTACTGACGAGTTCAGTAATCATGATCTTGAAAACCTTATTACGCTTTCAAGGCAGGAAAAAATAGACGTTAGCGAGATACATAGAGTAATTGACCTTTATAAATTCGGAGTGAAGGAAAACTTCTGGGAAAAACTCGATCAGGCAAAAGTAAAAATGGCTGAAGCTGAGCTTAAAAAAAGAGTATTCGGTCAGGAGAACGCGATAAAAAAGAGCGTTGATATAATACGAAGAGCAAAATTAGGTCTTCATAATATTGATAAAAATAAACAGAACAATAAACCAAAAGGCGTTTTGTTTTTCGCGGGTCCTACAGGAGTTGGTAAAACCGAACTTGCCAAGTCTCTTGCCGATTTGATCTTCAGTACGGATGATGCTATAATCAGGCTGGATATGAGTGAGTATAATGACAGCAATTCGGATGTAAAACTCATTGGATCTCCTCCCGGATATGTCGGCTACGAAGAAGGCGGGCAGTTAACAAGAAAAATGAAGGAAAAGCCTTTTTCGATTGTTCTTTTTGACGAAATTGAAAAGGCGCATCCGGTAGTTTTTGATAAATTCCTGCAGATACTTGACGATGGAAGGCTGACGGACGGGAAGGGTGAAACC
>JAGLSM010000474.1 GCA_023135745.1 Spirochaetota bacterium
AGCGAGACATGTAATAAGGATGATTGATAGAAACGCAAGGGGGAGAAGCTCTTTTTTTAAGGCGGAAATGATTATAAAAAAAAGGGGCAGGAAACTCACCAAGTCATTTACAGGTTACGGCTTAAAGGCCGGTGATAAATTTTTTATGCGTTTTACAAATCAGGAAGACAAGGGTGTAAAGTATCTGAAACTCAATAAGAATCTCTGGATATACTTTCCCGATGCTGATGATGTGCTGAAAATTTCAGGGCATATGCTGCGAAAGGGAATGATGGGAAGCGATATTTCCTACGAGGATCTTTTAAACAACGATGACTTTGATAAGAAGTATAAGGCACAGTTAAAGGGTACAAAAATTTACAAAGGAAGAAAGTGCTACGATATAGTAATTACTGCCAAGGTTCCCAATGTTACATATTATCGACAGCGGGTACTTGTTGATACCCAAAAGTATGTATCATACCGGATTCAAATGTTCACAAGAAGCGGACGTCTTATAAAAAAAATGACTCAGTCAAATGTACGGAAAGTCGGCTGGAGATATATTCCTATGAAAATAGAAATAATGGATATGCGTAAGAAAAATTCTTCAACCACCATTGTCTATAAAGTTATGAGGATAGATATTAATGTTTCTCGAGGAATTTTTACCAGGAGAAACCTCTTCAGATAAAGGGTTCGTGATGACTATCAGGATACTGATCTTTAGTTATATGTTTTTTGCTTTGTCTGGTTTTATACAGGCAAAACCGCTTGAAATATCCGGACGATTCAGGAACGATTTTATCGTCAGTAAATCCACAAATAATTTTATATATGCCAACATACTTGAGAACAGGATTGTGCTGACCAAAAAATTAGACAGTCTTAAATTTTACACGGATTTCCGCCTGTTTCATAATTCAGGCGAGATGGCAAAATATACCAATGAGATTACATACTCGGTTCCAAGGGCCTTTATAAGGTACTATTCTCCGGCAGGATTTTTTACTATCGGCAAGACCTATGTGAATTTCGGAACACCCGGTATTTTTAATCCATTTGAAATGACAAAGGACTTGAACTTCAATGACCTTGCTTATGTAAAAGAGGGACTGCTTGCTTTTTCCTATGATTTTCCCTTTGGTGATTTGTCCGGAGGACGGATTTATTTTAGTCCTGAGGATGAGGTTTTCAAAACTGGTATGTCTGTCTTTGCCAATGTTCTTGGATTTGACTTTGGATTTGTGTTGAACCGCAAGGACAGGGATAAAAATATCACCGGGATATATTTCAAAGGAGATCTCCTGGTGGGGATTAATGCTTCCATCGCGTATCATTTTAATGATACGGCAGATTCAGGTTATGGTGAGGGAAAAATAGGGATTGACTATAGTTTTGGCAGCTTATATCTCAGCATGGATTATTATTATAACCGCCTCGGAGCATCGGATGTGTCAGCTTATGAT
>JAGLSM010000475.1 GCA_023135745.1 Spirochaetota bacterium
AAAAGAAAATAATACCTCTTACAATGCTGACCAGATTGCTTTGACCTATCACCTGAAGGAAAATGTAAATTGCAATTAAAAAGATGATTGTGTAGATTGATCCTCTGATTTTTTGCAGTTTATAACGTTTGTTTATAAACCTGTATAGAAACTGCATGAAGACAATAGATACAATGAATGATATTGAGGCAATAACCAGTTTAAATAAACCCGCGGCTTTCAGGTTATTGATTATTTTAAGAATTTCTTTAAAAAAGCCGTCCATTTTATCTCTTTCTCTTGTCTGTGTAGTTGTATGGGCCATGCATGGCCCCAACTTGCGTTTTAACGATGAAAGGATTCGTGCTTATTCTTTTTGTTTAGATCAAGAAGTTCAAAGATATAGTATTCGAGATCGGCGCGCATCTGGTTCGAAATTTCTTCAAATTTAAGACCAATCTTGCGGCCTTGAATATTCTGCACCTTACACCAGATGTCGATATTGAGGTGTTTGGATGGATTACATATTATTCGCAGAAGGTCTCCCTCAACAAAGATCTGATTAGCTTCAATTGCAATGCCGCCTTCAGAAATATCAGTTATCAGGCAATTACCCTTATTTTTTTTAAACTGGTATTCAGCTGGGATACTTACAGTAATACGTGTAAGTCTGTTTTGATTTTTGTTTTGTTCCTGATTATTCATAATAATAGTTTCTCTAAAAGTTTTGTTTATTCATATTACATAGATTTGATTGCTAAAATCAAGTAATATTTCTTAATAAACCATAAAATATTATTCTTTTATAATTTTGTATTTGATGTTAAAAATTTGTTATGGTAGTATCTAATCTGATTATAAAAATTTTTTTATAAAAAATGGGGGATAAAATGGGAAATCTGGTTTTTTCAAAAAAGAATATTAATGATACAACAGTGCTTTCTATAGGCGGAACAATTGATACCGGAGTTGCTCCTCAGCTTGAAGCGCAGCTAAAAAAAGCTATATCTACAGGGAGTAAAAAGTATGTGGGTGACCTGACAGCTCTTGAGCACCTTACTTCTGCCGGGATAGGTGTTTTGATTGCGGTTAAAAACGAGATAAAATCAAATGGCGGAGATTTAAAATTGGCCTGCGTAAACGCCAAGATAATGAAGGTTTTTTCTCTCCTGAATCTGACAAAGCTTATTCAGGTCTTTCCTACCGTTGAAGATGCGATGAAGTCTTTTTAGGTATTTGAGTGTGAATCCAAAAATACCACGGGATCTTTTCCTTAAGCTTCCCGGAACGGTTGATTATATAGACCAGATTCGTGAATTTATCGAAAAAAATGCGCGTAAATCAGGATTAAATGATGAGGATGTTGATGCGGTAGTCTTATCCATTGATGAGGCTGTGGCAAATATCATTGAGCATTCCTATGAAGGCAATCATATATCCGAGAAAG
>JAGLSM010000476.1 GCA_023135745.1 Spirochaetota bacterium
CCATTTCTTTGGGACAGTAGTGATTTCAAGTATATTTGAAATATGAATATTTGTCATTATATTTCTTTGGACACTTACTTAAGTAATCGTTTCATATATCCTTACCCACCCCCAAAAAAAAACAAAGAGGCGCCGCAAGCAACGCCCCCCCCACCTCAAAACCAGAGAGAAGCCCTTGAAAAAAAAGATCCGCTTCAATCCGTTCAAATCCGCCAAATCAGCGTTCCTATCCTATTCTCACTCCCCAAAGAAACCCCTAAACAGACGTCTCCGGTAAATCCTCGGTTGCTGAGCTAGCTTCCTTAACCGCCCGGTCTTTCAGCTGACCATACTCAACAGAGGTATACCCGAAATCCCTACGGATAAATCTTCTGATACGGAAAAACAAAGTCTTGGCCTCCGACCGCAATTTGTTTTTTTCATTAATGTTCTGCCTGTATTTTCTATAGGCTTCACGGTCTTCAGTCAGTTCGGCGTCAAGATCCTCGGATACTTTTTCAAGTTCGCTGATTGCCTCTTCGTTGAAATTCAGGTCTTCTTTGTTATCTTCAATTACATTCATTAGATTTTCAATAGCCATCGCAACTTCATCAGGTGTAGCATTGCTGGGAACCCAGTCAGTTAGTTCAGATCCCGGAAGGGTATCCAGTAACATGTCTTTCCATTTGATGTACATTTGCACGGCAGGTTTTATGACATCTTTCGTTTCACCGACATCAGCATGCCAGTTAATCTCGGTTTGTTTTGTTTCTTTAATAACATTGGCAAAACTTACTTTGGTAGCATTGATTTGAACAACGAATTTTGCGTACATTGGCTTGTCTGTTATTTCTTTAGCCAACTCCGCCTCCTTATCAAGGCCTATCAATAGTTCTCCATCTGTTAAATACGGCATATTGCCTCCTCTTGATGTTTTTATTAGTACTAATGTTATTATTAATAAACAGTTAAGCCAAATTTATTAATAACAAAATTTAGGGAGAGATTGCTTTCGCTTTCTACCTAACCCTATCCCTTAAAAGGGTAGTGTACGACCGAAGACATAGGATAGTGATAAAAATTAATTTCGAGCAGTTTTTTGGAACTTATTAAGCTATTTTATTGTCTGAATTATAGAGGAATTATACTGAATACCCGAGAGGGGCTTCGACAAGCTCAGCCACCGATGACAAGCTCAACCACCGATGACAAGCTCAACCACCGACGGCAGACTAAACCAGCGACTACAGCCTCAACTACCGGCGGCAAACTAAACCATCGACGATAAGCCGGAGGTTGCTTTCGGTACTAAGCCGTTGGTTGAGCTTGTCGAAACCACGGTTGGTGAGCCTGCCTGCACTGAGCTTGTCGAAGTGCCGAAACCACAAATCCGCTTGTCCAAACTTAGGTGGTCATTAAAGTAACCTGG
>JAGLSM010000477.1 GCA_023135745.1 Spirochaetota bacterium
GGAAGGTCTATGATTTCTATGGTATTAGTATCTCTACTGCTTAAGCTCAAAGCGCATTCAATAGCATTCTTAAGTTCCCGGACGTTTCCTGGCCAGTTATATCTCATCAATAAGTCCATGGCCTCCGAAGAACACGATACTTCATCTCTATCTAAACCATTCAGAATGTGGCGGACAAGGACGGGAATGTCTTCCTTTCGTTCATTTAGCGGCGGTATATGGATTATCATGGTATTTAATCTGTAGTACAAGTCTTCCCTGAACTTGCCATCGCGTATCATGGACTTCAAATTCCTGTTTGTTGCCGCTATCAGGCGGAATGAAACCTTGCTCGGATGGGTGGCCCCCAGTCTGAAGACAAGCTTATCCTCAAGTATCCGAAGGAGCTTGGCCTGGGCTTGCTGAGACATGTCACCAATCTCATCGAGGAAGAGTGTCCCCTTGTCCGCTAATTCAATTTTTCCCAGTTTCCCTTTTTTTTGTGCCCCTGTAAACGCCCCGGGTACATAGCCGAAAAGCTCTGACTCCAGAAGGTCATGAGGGATTGCGGCGCAGTTGATGCTCACAAATGGGCCACTGTGCCGTTTCCCTTTGAAGTGCAGGGCGTGGGCGAACAACTCCTTTCCCGAACCCGTCGGTCCCTCAAGCAATACAGAAGAGTCGGTCTTTCCGTATTTCTCTATCAGTTTCTTGGCCTTAATAATCGCCGGACTATTTCCTTTGATATCCTCAATGCAATACTTTGCCGATAGTACGCTTCTTATTTTTTCTCTATATGAAGATACTTTCTTTTCCAGCAGTTCAAGTCTATCTGACAGGTCTTTCAGCTCACCGATATCACCGAAAAGAGATTGGGAAATCACCCCGACAACAGCTCCTTCTTCTCCAGTAACGGGGATTCGGTTGACAATCAGTATTTTCTTTTCTTTCCCTTCTCCAACTGAACATTTGAATCCGAGCTCTGGCTCTCCGGTCTCCAGCACGACGTTTATCCTTGACCCAGGGATATAGTCTAAGATGCTTTTGCCGATTACTTCCTTTTGGCTTACGCCGAGATAATCGGCGTAGGTGCGATTTATGAACTGTATTTTTTTTTTAGAGTCACAGAATATGATACCGCTTGGAATACAGTTGAGAATAATCTCGGGAATACTATCAGGTTTAATATTCTCTTTCGGTTTATCTATCATGTGCTGCTTTTCCCCCAATAAAGATTATACCTCGTATCATGTTACCTTATATTACTTAGATTCAAGTCGTAAGTGCAACTCGGTTATGATTAAAAAATACCTGATTTGGTGTTTTAAATCCTAATGATTTTCGTGGCCGATTATTCAGCTTGTCCATGACAAGATTAACCTCCTCATCAGTTATTG
>JAGLSM010000478.1 GCA_023135745.1 Spirochaetota bacterium
TGCCTACGCGCCGGCTCCCGTAGTAACACCGGAATTAATGGAAAAGATCCAGAATCAAATCCTTGATCCCATGTTAAAAGCATTTAAAAAAGAAGGCATTGATTATAGAGGAATATTGTATGCAGGCCTTATAATAAAGAACAACGAACTAAAGGTCATTGAATTCAACTGCCGTTTCGGAGACCCCGAAACACAAGCCGTGCTTCCTCTTTTGAAAACAGACCTGATCGAAATAATATGGAATACTGCCAATAACCAGCTGGATAATATAAAAATTGAACACCTGGATAAATCGGCAATCTGTGTAGTTCTCGCCTCAGGCGGTTATCCGGGAAACTATGAAAAGGGTAAGTCAATTTCAGGTATTGATACTGAAAATGAAAACATCGAGATTTTTCATGCCGGAACTTCTAAAGATGAAGAAGGCAGCTTCATAACATCAGGCGGAAGAGTTCTTGGAGTAACCGCAGTAAATGACACCCTTAAAAAAGCAGTAAAAAATGCCTATTCTGCAATTTCATCCATCGAATTTGAAGGAATGCATTTTAGAAAAGACATAGCAAAACGCGCGTTAAAAAATCAATCAGCAGGAGAAATTTTCCCATGGAAACTTCCAAGAAAAAAAACAAGGTAATGATATTAATGGGAAGCGATTCTGATCTTCCTGTTGTACAAAAAACAGCAGACATCCTTAAAGGATTTGATATCTCATACAATATACATATTTCATCGGCCCACAGGTCACCCAAAAAAACCGTATCTCTAATAGAGAACGCGGAAAACAGCGGGGTCGGAGTAATCATCTGCGCCGCCGGAAAAGCCGCTCACCTTGCCGGTGTCACAGCAGCCCACACAACTCTCCCCGTCCTCGGAATTCCAATGGAAACAGACCTATCCGGAGGACTCGACTCCCTGCTTTCAACTGTTCAGATGCCCGGAGGTATTCCGGTAGGTACATTTGGAACAGGAAAATCAGGAGCCACTAACGCGGGAATTTTTGCCGCGCAGATAATTGCGCTCAATGATCAGGAACTTACTTCAAAACTGAAAGATTATAAAAAGAAGATGGCTGATGATGTCGAGGCTAAGGATAAGAATCTTCAGGGGTGACCTAACCTCTATCTCCTTCCCTCGATGGAAGGAGAAGTGTTGTGACTATTGATGACTCGGCGGTCTACCAGAGGTTGGCTTCGACCGGTGGCTCACTGCGTTCGCTGACCGCTCAGCCAACGACTTTGTGTCAAATGATACAAACGGCAGTGTGAAAGAGACCGTTGGTTGAGCTTGTCGAAACCACGGTTGGTGAGCTTGTCGAAACCATAACTCATAGATAAGGAGTAAACCATTGC
>JAGLSM010000479.1 GCA_023135745.1 Spirochaetota bacterium
CTGTAATAATTATAAATTTTGTTTTCTTTTCCATGGGGACATGGTTTGATTTTGTAGCACCGTTTACTGCTGCGTTTTTAACATTCCTGTTTGTTGTAATACTTCATTACTACACTGAGTCAAAAGCCAAGAAGGATACTTATGATGCTTTTAAGCACTACATTGCGCCTGAATGGGTGGATCTTGTTGTAAAAGACAGGGGAAAACTGGCTCTTGGCGGAGAGAGAAAGGTATTGACGGCCTTCTTTTCAGACATTGAAGCATTTTCAAGTATGTCTGAGAAAATGAGTCCTGATGAGCTTGTCGTCCTTCTAAATGAATACCTGACAACAATGACGGATATTGTGATGGGCGCGAAGGGTACTGTGGATAAATTTGAAGGGGATGCTATCCTTGCATTCTATGGAGCTCCTATACCATTTGATGATCATGCTGAGCGTGCCTGCCTTGCGGCTGTCGAGATGCAGCATCAGCTTGATATTATGCGTCCTTACTGGAAAGAACGGTTCGGTCATGAAATATTTGTCAGGATGGGGATAAATACCGGGGCTATGGTTGTCGGCAACATGGGCAGTAAAACGCGTTTTGACTATACAATCATGGGGGATGCGGTAAATCTTGCCTCTAGGCTTGAGGGTGCCAATAAGTTTTACGGCACCTATACTATGGCCTCGGGAAAAACCTATGAGAAGGCAAAACACCTTGTAGAGGGAAGGGAACTTGACCGTTTAAAGGTTAAAGGTAAGAACGAATCTGTAACAGTTTATGAACTCCTGGGCAAAAAGGGTGAGCTGAATGAAAAAACGAAGGAGAAGCTGGCAATATATCAGACGGCTTTAGTCGAGTATAAGGCAAGGGATTGGACAAAGGCTCGGGATTCTTTCAAAAATTTACTAAAAATTGACAGCAATGACGGACCATCACTTACTTATATAGAGCGGTGCAAAATATTCATCAAAAAACCGCCTTCGGACAACTGGGACGGGGTTTTTACCCTTAAGAGTAAATAAGTTAAAATTCAGCATAAAAAACTGTTTTTATGCTGAATTTTGAAGAATAAATGCTATCTTAGGTATTAAACAGTGAGAATAGGCGGTGCCCATGTTTATTAAAAAACCGGTGAATGGTTTTATAATCCTATTTATTCTTATTTTTTCAATTTTGATTTTATCATGTTCAGACGCGCTTGATTCATCTTCTCCCACGGAAATAAAACTCGCGACAATTGACGGAGGAACTCTCTCCGATCTTGGGGCAAATGAGTTCTGTCTTAATCTGGTTAATGATGGTTCTCAAATTTCTTTGGATTCTCAAAATGTCACATTGTATTTTTCTT
>JAGLSM010000048.1 GCA_023135745.1 Spirochaetota bacterium
CCTTGATTATTCCGGTTATCCGGATTGCCGTCCTGAATTTATCAAGGCATTCGAAAAAATGGCTAATCTGGGGACAAGCGCTGCTGAAGACGGTGATCCGTATGTTATACACGCTCCATTGATAAAGAAGACGAAAAAAGAAATAATTGAATTTGGTACCGATCTAGGCGTTGATTATTCTATAACAGTATCCTGTTACAGAGCTGATAATGAAGGCAGGGCCTGCGGTCGATGTGACGCCTGTATTTTAAGAAGGGAAGGCTTTAAACAGGCCGGACTTGAAGATCCAACAATTTATGTTAATTAAAAATTAAATTATTATACTTTCATGTATTGAAAATGTTGGTAAAAAAGAACAACGAAAAATATAATTATATATGAAGTTCATCATGAAGTATTCGTTCGATTGCGGATTGCCCGAATGGTTTTGTTATTATTCCCTTAGCACCTGAAAAGATTAGATTATTGCGCTCATCTTCATCTATAGGAAAAGTTGTTATATAGATAGGGATAGTATGTGTGGTTATTCTTTCCCTTATTATTTGGCAAATTTCAGAACTTTCCAGATCAGGTAGAATATTGTCCAAAAATATAATATCAAAATAGTTTTTATTTATAATATCAAGGGCTTTTAATCCTGAGGAAGTTGATTCGACACTGAAATTCCGTTCTTCTAAAACGCCTTTCATAAACCATATTTGCTGTTTATTTGTGCTTATTATGAGGATTTTGTTTTCGAGTTTTCTTTCACTTATTTTATAATTAGGAAGGTGAAATGAAAAAACAGTTCCGCACTTTATATTATCGCTTACTTCGACGTTACCGTGATATAGGTCTACAATTTCCTTAACAATAGCAAGACCAAGACCTGTACCTTTAAATTTTGTCTGCTCTTTTCTTTCTACCTGATAAAAACGGTTGAATATGGATTTTTTATTTTTGTCAGGAATTCCTATTCCTGTGTCAGATACAATTATATAAACTTTTTTATTTTCCCGTACTTCTGCTTCAACTTTAATATATCCTTTCTTTGTAAATTTCATCGAATTAGAAACAAGATTAATCATTATCTGTTCGATATGACGGGGATCCAGAATAATTTCCGGAAGTTCTTTTGGGATTTCATTTAGAATATCAATAGAATTTTTTATAGCTGCTGCTTTAAACTGCAATAAAATTTGATCTACTGTATTTAATAAATCAATTTTTTGGTAGTTTATTTTTTCCTTAAATGCTTCAATTCTGGAAAGATCAAGTAGATTTGAAATAAAAGTATTGAGCCTCTGAAGATTGCTGTTCGAAACCATGAGAGCTTTTTCCATATCTTCATTAATTTGACCCATGCTCCCATCAAGCATCATCTCTATATAACCGCATACAGCAACAAGCGGAGTTCTCAATTCGTGACTAACATTAGCAAAGAAAATGCTTTTACTTTGATTGGTTTGTATCAATTCTTTATTTTTATAAAGTAACTGTTCGTTTTTTTCAAATAGTTCTCTGGTTCTTGATGAAATTCGCTCTTCAAGAGTCTGTGTATATTCTTTAATTTGTTTGTTTTTCATCATTGAAATTGATATGTCTTTTATTACTCCGATAATTATCCGCTGTTTGACCTTAAGCGGGGTGAAAAATATACTTGCAAGAAAAGTATCTCCGTTTTTCTTTTCGAGCCAAATAATGTTGCGTTCGAGAGGCTTAGAGGAAAGTCCAATTTTTTTAATCGTCTTTTTAATTTTTTTTCTGTCAAATTCATTTATGAATTCGCAAATATCCTTTCCAAGCGCGTTTTGAGGCGATTCACTAAACATATCAAAAAATTGATTGTTTGCTTTTATAATTAATCCTTCGTTATTGAATAAAAAAACCGAATAATCTATTGTATTAAATATTTTTTCATGAATTTGTAGTTCCCTGAAAAGCTTATTGTACTGTTTTGTTTTATCATCAGTTTTTATGTCATCAAATATTGATAGAAATATTGTGTTTGAAAGTAGAAATAAGCCTGCGGAAACGATTAAACCTTTAAATTCAATTTTAAAAAACAGTTGGAGTAATAAAGAAATAAATGTAAAAAACAAGAAAATAAAAGCTATTGCAGTTCTTGGTTTACGGCTATTGTATGAAAACTGAAATAATTTAATAAGGAAAAAAAGAAAACAGGCAAGATAAATAATTATTACAGATTTATTAACAATAACCTGATCAATGCCGAAATGAAAACTTAAAGACATTGTAAAAACTAACAACAAAAATATAATATAAGATATTAGCGGGCGGAATTTGCTTGTAAAAGACCAGCCCGAGATAAAAATAAATAATGAAGCTGTTAAAATCATTGTAAAATAAATAATGTCAAGAATTGGATGCTTGATATTCAGTAAATCTAAAAGTTTGATTACTGCAGCAAGGGTAAGTATCGAATTGGTAAGTATCCAAAAGTTGTAAATACTGCTTTTATGTTTTTTTATAGAAAGGACAGCTGCTAATATAAGAACTAAGGAAAAATAAATTAAGGATGAAGTTAGAATTGTCAGTTGATTCATATAAATCTTCTTTCAATTAAAGGGAGAATTTCTCCGGCGAGATAAAAAGACCCCGCAATAAGGATTATATCCTTTGAGGCAGCATGCTCGAGAGCCTTTTTAAAGGCGTCTTGAGAATTACTTTCTATAATGTACTTGTTTTTACAGTATTTGGAAATATCTTCAGGATCTGATGATCTGGGAGATTTACTGGCGGTAAAAATTGTGAATTTCACAAAGGCTGTAAGAGATTCAACTATGGTTTTTATTTTTTTATCTTTTAAAATAGAAAGTATAAGAATTATTTGTGCACCTTTTTTCTTAATAATATCAACAATCTTTGATATAGCCTGGATATTATGTCCTCCATCGACAAGGAATGAAGGATTTCCCTTAAAGTATTGAAGCCGCGCGGGAAGTTTATAGGCTCTCATTCTTTCTTTTAATTTGTTAATATCAGGATTGATTTTTAAAATTTCAGCGGCCTTAAAGGCAGTAAGAAAATTTTGAATCTGATGCTCTCCGGGCATTAAAGACATAAATGAGGTATTTTCATTGATTTTAAATTCGATCCCATCGAGGCTATCATTAATTATTTTATAGTTCTTGATCGGGCGGTATACTTGAGAACCAAGTTTTCCAGCCCTTTCATTAATCACTTTGTTTACTGCTGATTTATCATTTGATTGCGCGGCTGCAACACAGGGAACATTTTTTTTTATTATCCCGGCCTTTTCAACAGCGATTTTTTTAATTGTGTTTCCCAGAGTTTCCTGATGATCAATTCCTATTGGAGTTATAATTGTCAATTCAGGATTAATTGAGTTTGTGGAATCCAGGCGTCCTCCGACCCCTGTTTCAATTACAGCAAAATCTATTTTTTTATTTTTAAAAATAATCATGGATGCAAGAAACAGAAGTTCAAATGTAGTGGGTGTTATATCGGCTTTTAGTGTATTTTTTATCAATTCAATTGTTCTCATAAATGAATCATCATCAACAGGTTTTCCATTTATCCGTATACGCTCGTTGATTTTTTTAACGTGCGGAGACATAAATGTTCCGGTTTTATAGCCGGAAGCCAAAAGAATTTGTTCAATATAAAAACATGTAGATCCTTTGCCGTTGGTGCCTGCAACATGAATTACTCGAAGATCAGAATCAGGATTGTTAAACAAAGAAAGAAGTTTTCTTGAAAAATTTACATTATAATTTTTTTTATCATAAGTGATCATTCGTCTTTCTTCATAATTTTTACGATTGTATAAATATTTCAGTGTTTCTTCAAGATTCATGCATGTCCGCCGCTAAAATTACTTAGAGAACTCTTTTTGAATGTCTTCCGGTGTGAATTCATTTGTGGCTTTTTTAATTTCACGAATAGCCTGTTGAATTCTCTTTTCGTTTTCAACAAGTGATATACGAAGATATCCTTCTCCTTCATCACCAAAACTTATCCCGGGAGATACGCATACGCCCGCTTTTTTTAGAAGGAACCTGGAGAACATAAGGCTGCCCAGACTTTTAAATTTATCAGGAATAGGTGTCCAGACAAACATCGTTGCCTTTGGTTTTTCAACATTCCATCCTATTTTATTCAGACCATCAACCAGAACGTCCCTGCGGGACTGGTAGATAGAAGCGTAATATTTTGGAGCGCTTTCCCATTGATGGCGAAGAGCCATTATTGCGCCAACCTGAAGCGCTGTAAAAATACCGTAATCATAATAACCTTTGATTTTTTCAAGTGCTTTGACAATGCGATAGTTACCAAGGCAGAAACCTATTCTCCAGCCTGCCATACTGAATGATTTGCTCATGCTCATGAATTCAACGCCGACTTTTTTTGCGTCCTTTACCTCCATCAGGCTTGGCGCTCTATAGCCGTCGAAGGTTATATCTGAATATGCGAAATCATTAATAAGAATAATTTCATGTTTTATGGCAAATTTTACTATTTCTTTATAAAAATCAATATCAACGGTTTGAGTTGTCGGGTTATGCGGAAAATTCAATAAAAGGAGTTTTGGTTTTGGCCATAAAATTTCATAAGTATGAAAAAGCCTGTCAATAAAGTTCTCCTGAAAATTATCAAGAGATACAGTTATTACATTTCCTCCGGCAATAATAACGCTCCAAATATGAATAGGAAATGAAGGGGAAGGTACAAGAGTTGAATCACCGGGGCCCAAAAGGGCTAGTGAAAGATGAGAAATACCCTCCTTGCTTCCGATGGTCGCGACGATCTCATTGTCGGGATCAAGTTTTACATCGTATTTTTTTTTGTAAAATTTTGATACTTCTCTAAGAAGTTGAGTAATTCCTTTTGAGGTTGAGTATCCGTGAATTTTTGGATCATTCATGACTTCCCGGGTTTTATCAATCACCTCTGATGGAGCACTTTTATCGGGATTCCCCATCCCTAAATCGATAACATCCTTGCCCTGGCGTCTAAGTTCAAGTTTCATAGCGTTTAATTGCGCGAAAATATAGGGAGGAAGTCTTAAGAGTCTCTCTGAAAATTTGATCTCCATAGGTGTCTCCATCGAAATAATAAAAATAATATTGATTAATTCAGGCATTACTATCATTTTTCTAAGATGATTCACTAAAGGGTGATAACATTTTAAAAATGTTTTTCTGCCACAGGATGAAGTTTATGCGATTATTAAAAAATTACAAGATATTTTCAGGTTCGGATCACAAAAACGGACGAGTGACTCTCTGGTTGACCGTAATTACTGTGGCTATATTCCTACTGGATGAAATCATGAGACTCGTCTTTAAATTTTCATTTGTAAATGTTTTGGGGCTAAGAAGAAATGATATAATCAATCTAAGCGGATTCTACCAGGTTGTTACATATCAATTTATGCATGGCAGTTTTTTCCATCTATTTTTTAATATGCTGATACTGTGGATGTTTGGGAAAGATCTTGAGTTCAAACTTGGAAGTAAAAGATTTTTATTTTTATACCTGGTCTCGGGAATAGGCGGTGGATTAGCACATATTATTTTTTATCAGGTGCCTGTTATAGGTGCCTCAGGATCAATTTTTGCTCTTTTACTTTCCTATGCTGTTTTTTGGCCGAATCGTCAGGTGCTTGTGTTTTTTATTTTCCCTGTAAAAATAAAGTATCTGGTTATTATTCTGGGAGTTTCACAGTTCTTATTCGCTTCAAGAGGGAGTGTTCATTCTACGACTGCTTATCTTGCACATATAGGCGGTCTGCTGACCGGCGGTATTATATTATTATTTTTTTCCAGAGAAAAATTTAATGTTGTAATCGAAGAACAGAAAAAAAAGCGGAAGCTTACAAAGCACAGGGCTCTTATTGAAAGAAGAATACGGGAAAAGGACAGGGTTGACCTTCTTTTAGATAAAATAAGCGAATCCGGAATGAAAAGTCTTACAGTTTCCGAAAGAAGTTTTCTAAAAAAAGCCAGCTCCAAGTACTATGATGAGTAAAAAAACTATTTAAGGGTTACCTCAGTTATACCGTAACCGCCGGCTTCAAGAGGGGCAAACATAAAGCTTTGAACATTCGGGTGTTTTTTAAGTAACTCACTTGTTGCTTTTTGAAGTACACCTGTACCTTTTCCATGGAGAATTATTACCCTTTTTAGACCTGATAAAACAGCAGCTTCTATATGAGTTGATATTTTATCCTGCGCGTCTTCAAATTTACAGCCTCTTATATCAAGGGAAATTTTAGCAGGTGAATGTGCGCGGTAATTAGTCGAGAATTTTAGTTTATTATTTTCAATATTCTTTTTTAGGATTTTTTTTGCATCATTAAGATTGATAATTGTTGAAAATGATCCAATGGCAACACGGATATTGTTATTCTTCATAACATCAGTAACACGGCCTTGTTTATCCAGGGAAAGTATTTTAACATAATCTCCTATTGTTATAGTGGAATCCTTATAATCGAAAATATCCGCCTGTTTTTTCTCGGGATATATCTTAATATCATTTTGAATACTCTGTATACTTTGTGTATGTTCGGCTTTTAAACGGGATTTAATTTCACTTTCAGTTCTCGCGCTGATTTCTCCTGATTTTTTCAAGTCTTTTATGATTTTTTGTATTTTATCCATTGCCTGCATGTAAAGGCTGTTGAATTTTGTTTTAGTGTCTTTCAGTATATTTGATTTTTCTTTTTCCAGTGATTCGATCTTTTTTTCATAATCCAGTTTTAGGCTTTCCTTGATTTTTACCTGGGCGCTGGCAAGTTTATTTTTTTCGCGGGCAGTTTTCATGTCTTTTTCAATTTCACGGAACATTTCTTCGGATATTTTTTTATCTTTTGAGATTTTTGCCGCTGCATTATCAGCAATGTAGTGCGGGAGTCCGAGACTACGTGAAATGGTTATTGCATTTGAAGAACCTGCGACTCCTGTTAAAAGATGGTATGTTGGCTGTAATGTTTTCAAGTCAAATTCAACGCTCGCGTTTTCTATACCTTTTGATGAATAGACAAAATTTTTAATTGCTCTGTAATGTGTTGAAGCAATCAGGTATGTTTCTTTTGACATAAACTCTTCCAGTATTGCAATCCCCAGCGCGGAACCTTCATCAGGATCGGTGCCCGCGCCCAGTTCATCGAGAAGTACAAGAGAATTTTTGCCCGCTTTTTTTAATATCCGAATAATATTTTTTATATGGCCTGAAAAAGTTGAGAGACTTTGTTCTATACTTTGTTCGTCTCCAATGTCGCAGAATATATCATTAAAATTTATGAAAAGGCTGTTTTTATCACTGGGAACGTACAGGCCATGCTTAGCCATTATTGAGAGAAGACCAGCTGTTTTTAGGGCAACTGTTTTTCCGCCTGTATTAGGACCGGTAATTACAAGAGCGGTAAAGTCATTTCCAAGGTTAATATTTATTGGAACAGGTTTTTCCAGAAGGGGATGACGTGCGTTTTTAATTGATATTATGTCTGAAAAAACAGGGGCAGTTCCTTTAATTGATTTAGCGTATCTAAGTTTCGCGGATAACAGATCGGTTTTTACAATAATTTTAATGTTTAATAAAAACTCAGGGAGAATTTCACGAATAGATGATGAAATATCTTTGAGGATTTTTCTGATCTCATCATCTTCATCAAGAAACAATGATTTTAAGTTATTATTAAGAGGAACTGCATCTTGAGGCTCAATGTAGAGTGTCTCACCGCTGGATGATCTGTCATGTATGATCCCTTTAAGTTTTCCTTTGCTGCCGGCTCTTACAGGAAGAACAAACCTGTCTTCTCTTACAGTAATAATTCTATCCTGGAAGATACTTGAGTTGGATGATGAATTTAAAATTCGATTGAGAAGAGTGTTTATCTTTTTTTCAGCAGAGGTAATCTGTGTTCTTATTCTCTTGAGATCAGTTGACGCTTTGTCCAGTATTTCTCCTGTTTTATTTATTGAAGAAATAATACGTCCGGTTAGTTTATTAAAAATCTTTATTTTATCGATTAATAATGAAAACTTACCTTCGAATTCTGATACAACAAAGTGTTTTTTAACTTCATCAGACAAGATAAGCCATTGAGCGCATGTAAAAATCTCTTGAGGATTAATAAAGGAATTTTCAGGTTGAATCGTTTTTAGGATTCTCTTCACTTCGGGAAGATCCCTTAAAGGCGGATATCCATGGGTAAGGGAATGTGAATCAATTTCGGAGATGTAACGGAATTCTTTTTTGAGTTCATCTGATTCAAGGATTTTCAGCTTTTTTATTATTTCCTTTGTTTCACCAAGGCGCGCGAATTCACCGAGTTTATTTAGAATTTTTTCAAATTCTAAAACCTTGAGACTGTGTTTATTCACTTATTTTTCCTGTATTTATTTAAAGACAATAGTTTTGTTAAGATATCTTATAATTCTGCTTTCAATATGGGCATGAATTGCGTTTGCAAGGGTTATTTTTTCAAGATTTCTTCCTTTTCTCTTTAAGACTTCAACATCATCTTTGTGACTAACTTCCTGAACCGATTGTTCAATAATGGGGCCTTCATCAAGATTTTCAGTTATATAATGTGATGTGGCTCCTATTATTTTTACACCTCTCTCATATGCTTGTCTATATGGGTTTGCTCCCTTGAATGAAGGGAGAAAACTATGATGGATATTAATGATTTCTTTATTGTAGACTTCAATAAAATGAGGAGTAATAATCTGCATATACCTTGCAAGCACAAGAAAGTCAGTATTATCACATACCAGCTCAAGAATCTTTGCTTCAGCTTCCTTCTTATCAGGATTAACAGGAATATGGTGAAAAGGTATGTTATACTGATTGACCAGATTTCCAACTTTATTATGGTTACTTATAACAAATGGTATTTCGACATTCAATTCTTCTGATTGATAACGGTATAAGATATCCGCAAGACAGTGGTCATATTTAGAAACAAGAATACCCATCCTAAGGGGGATTTCTTTATAGTGGATTTTCCACGAGGCGCTAAGAGTAGAAGCAAGTTCCGAAAAATCTTTGTTGAGCTTTTTTACAGGTAAGACAGAATCATCAAAGTAAAATTCTATGCGCATAAAAAACCGTCCGTTTTCAGGATCGGTGCTGTGCTGATCCGCCTGAATAATATTGGCATCATGCTTAAAAATGAAATTTGATATTTTTGCGATTATACCCTTCTGGTCAGGGCATTGAATCAGGATAGTTGCTGTTTTCATGTTTTATGAGCTTAACACTTCAAACCGGTCAGCGCAAGAATAATTTAATGGGGTCGAAAATGGGGTCGGAGGTAAGGTGTGAATTTTGTTAAAAAGTCTTCCCCCCATTTTTAGACAGGGA
>JAGLSM010000480.1 GCA_023135745.1 Spirochaetota bacterium
CAATATCAATAGGATTCTGCAGGTCATCTCTTATATTTACAACAGTATTTGTATTACCGCTTGATGAACTAACAATAAAATTATGACTCTTGGAACTAAGAACAGCCCCTTTAGAAACAATAACATCCAGCCTGTAACTTCCGGGACTTAAATTGCTCCCAATCGTGATCGAAGAACCGGTCTCTCCTGATAAAACCGTGCCGTTTAAATACCACCGGTAACTGTCTACAGGTTCCGACGGTATTGCGGTAACTGTCATATCAGTTCCCGGACTTAGTATATCTACCTGGCCGCTAAGGGTAATATCAATAGGATTCTGCAGGTCTTCTCCTATTGTTATAACAACACCTGTATTATTTTTTACATTAAATACTGCTGTTGTTACTTGACCTGTTAATATACGGACAGCTTCAGCAGCGCCCCATATCTTTGTTGTTCCGTCTTTTAGACTAAGGGTTAGTATATAATATCCGGCATTAAGCTCTGAATCAGAATAGGACGCCGAATTACTTGATACTGTAAATGTAATGTTTGCCGGTGATCCGTCCGGAGGTGTTAAGGAAGCTTCCAATACAGGATTTGTTAATGCGGCTTCCCATGAAACAGAGACGAGTAATACTCCTGTACCTTCAAGCGGAGTTACAGTAACTCCCGCTGCTGCTGTTAATCCCGCATATATGGTACATGTTGTTGTTCCACTGGCAATAGTAATTCCTTCCGCGTTTTTCGCGAAAACACATATTGCCCAGGTTCCCGGTACCAGATTGTTGATTGTAACACTGTCAGTTGTAACGCCGTTCATAGTAAAGAGCGCGTCACCGGGACCTACACCTATTATACTGTATGATGCAATTGTCATATCTGTGTCGGGTTGTATAGTCCTGGTTAGATTCCCGCCGGAATGAGATATACTAATAACCAGTACACCATCCTTGTTATTTTCAGGTGGATCATCATCACCGCAGTTGGTTGTCGTTATAATCAATGTTAAAGTAAGGATTAGTATTAGGACGGATTTTAGACGATTATTAAGTTTCATGATCCAGCTCCTGAATTCTTATAATTATCAACATACTATATAAAGAGTAGGAAAACAAATGAACAAATATACCTAAGTATACTAATAATAAATTAAGTTTGTCTCTTTTATTTTTAATCCATTTTCATAAGGCCATCCTGATTCAGGCCATTTTCATCCGAAGATTTGCTCTCCAGGATTCATATTTAGATCCTACATTAGTCATAGTCCAATTGCAAGTATTTTAGAAGATATTGCAATTACACCCATTCCTCTTTCGCTTCGCGCCTTCGGTACGCCAGGCTAAGTCTGGTAA
>JAGLSM010000481.1 GCA_023135745.1 Spirochaetota bacterium
GTTCCAGTTCTTTTTCAAGGGTAACCTGACTTGACTCACCGTCCATTATTTTTTCAGTAAAATCTGATTTTCTATTGCCGAATTCTTCCTCATTAATAGCCGCCATAGCCTTTAGATTATCAAGTTCAATTGTCTTTTGTCTGAAGTCAGAGACATTCCCAATAGTAGTTTTCAGCATTAAATTAACTTCAGTAATTCTTGTTCTTACGTTCTGCTTGTGTTTTTTAATATGGTCGGAAAGATTTTTTATCCTGTCTTCGTATTTTTCTTCCAGTTCAAGATATGATTTTCTATTAATCTCTTTTCTGTTGCTTCGGAGCTGATTTAAGAGAAGACTAACTTCCTCAAGTTCCCTGCTTTTTAAATTCAGTTCCTTAACCATTGGAAGTTCATCTGTCTCATCAACTTCAGCTGCAGATATGGTTTCTTTTTGCTCTGTGACTTCATCACGAACATCCTCATCAGTACCAAAATCCTCAATACCAAGTTCAACCTTTTTTTTCTTTAATGAATCAAGAACATCCTTACAACTCTGGGGTCTGTCTTCAGGTTTTTTTGAAAGCATTTTTTCTATTAGAGATTTCATATTCTTTAATGAAGGATGTATTTTGGAGTCATCAATCTTCCCTGCGTCCTTTGTCAAATGTCCCGAAATCATTGCGTTGAGATTACCGGTAAATGGCAGCTGCCCTGTAAGCATTTCATAAAAAACTACGCCAAGAGAATAAATATCAGAAACAGGCGTCAACTCCGCTCCTTCTATCTGTTCCGGTGAAGCATAGGCGGGAGTGCCGAGAAAAGATCCCTGTTGAGTAAGCTGCGGTTCATTATCTCTTTCCAGGAAAGAGACAATGCCGAAATCTCCAAGAAAAATATTATTATCGGAATCTATAAAAATATTTTCCGATTTTATATCCCTGTGTATAATCTTGTTTTTATGAGCAAAAAGAAGTGCCGAAGATATACTCAGCGCGATTTCCTTAATGAGTCCGTGATTGAGGGACTTTTCATCGATCAGGTTACGCAGCGTTTTTCCTTCTATATATGCCATTACATAATAAAGTTCCTTTTTAGATGAGCTGTAATCATAAATTGGAACAATATTTTGATGCCTGAGTTTTGCAAGTGCCTTGGCTTCCCGCTCAAACCTGTTTTTAAATTTTGTGTCTTTTATAAATTGAGCCTGAATAATCTTAATTGCAACAGGCCTGTCCAGCTGTGTATCAATAGCCTTGTAAACAGTGGCCATGCCTCCCTTGCCGATTTCTTTCAAATCACTATAACGTTCTTCCAGTGTCATTTTTTTCTTTTTAGCAGCCACATTAATACCCT
>JAGLSM010000482.1 GCA_023135745.1 Spirochaetota bacterium
GGAGATCCGGAAAGTCCGCATTGTTCAGGATCCGCGCCTATCTCTTCATGGCTGAGAGTTTTTATAATTAAGTTTGAACTTGGATTCTGACTTTTAATATAGTCTTCGTCTTCATTGATCATTTCGAGTTCTGTTTTTGCTTTTTTGTATTTTAATACTTTTTTTACTGCCGGAGGTCTTGGCGTATTTGCCTCAGGTGTGATAGTAAGAAGGACGGGAAGTTTGGATTTAACTTCTTCATATCCGCCTTCAATTGAACGTTCAACTGTAATATTTTTACTTTTGAGTTCAATGATTTTATCAACGAAAGTTATTTGGTTGATTCCGAGTTTCTCGGCTGTTTGAGGACCAACCTGGGCTGTATCTCCGTCAATGGCCTGTGTGCCCCCGAGGACAATATCCAGGTCCTTGACTGTCTTAATAGCAAGGGAAAGCGCGTATGAAGTGGCAAGTGTATCAGCGCCTGCAAACTTGCGGTCGGTAATTAGTAATACATCATCAGCACCTCTAAAAAGGGATGCTCTTAGTACCTGAGCGGCATTAGGCGGCCCCATTGTAACAACTGTTATCTTTCCGCCGTACTGTTCCTTGATTTTAATTGCTTCTTCAAGAGCGTTCAAATCTTCAGGATTAAAAATTGCGGGAAGCGCGGCTCTGTTAACAGTTCCGTCTTCCTTCATTGCGTCACCCGTGATATTATGAGTGTCAGGCACTTGTTTTACTAAAACAACCATATTATATGCCATTATACGCCTCCAAAATTAGTTTTTAATTATCTATAAGCTTTTAACAAAAGACTTTACTTTATTTAGTTCTTCCTCAGCCTCATTAATCAGGCCTTCCATTATATCTTTCATGGAACTTACTTCTTTCATTAAACCGACACTCTGTCCGGCCATTAATGAACCTTTATCAACATCTCCGTCAACAACCGCGTTCCGCAGCGCGCCCATCCAGAAATTTTCGACTTCATACTGTGCCGCCATTCTGTCCATGGTTCCGCTTTCAAGCTGTTTGAGAAGTTTAAGCTGAAGTGTTCCAAAGTCATCCATCCCCTTGTTTTTCAGGGCTCGAACTGCTACTACAGGTAAACGCGAATCGTATTGAGGCGTTGAAACAGCCTGGCGCGCATTTGCCCGGATAAATGCTTTTTTAAATTCGTAATGAGCAGTACATTCTTCGCTCATTACGAATCGTGTACCCATCTGTACACCGGCTGCTCCCATAAGCAGAAGATGGGCTATCATTTTACCTGTAGCGATACCTCCCGCGACAAAGATAGGTACTGAATCGACTTGAAAAAGAACTTGTTGCAGAAGTACTGTTAAAG
>JAGLSM010000483.1 GCA_023135745.1 Spirochaetota bacterium
TCATCAATCAACAATCATCAATCCCTTCCTGCCCGTTCTTGAACACTTTTCTATTTTCTGATTTATCTTGTCCTAACAGTAAGTTATCCCAATAAGCCCCTCCAGAGAGCCAAATATGGTGTTGTATTTTGAACATAAACCATCCCTTTTGATGCGGTATGGAGGCGTTTTTCAGGAGGGTGGGTGGAAGCGGTGTGTAACATGTTGATAATACTACATTATTTTTCCAGTTACAGCTTTGGCACGGGTATTGCTCATAGAAAGTCAAACAACGGAAAAAAGGAAACGGGAGATATAAGAATGAAACAGAATTTAAATAGATACAGGGAGGTAAAATCAGGGAACGAAGGTAACCTGGCCAAACGGGGAGAAACAGGGTGTAAAATCGGGAATCAACTATTTAAAGATAAAAGGAGAATAAAGATGAGAAAATTATTTGTAGTTTTAATGGCAATGGGCCTTTGCCTGGGTTTCACAGGGATGGCAATGGCAGGTCCACAAAGTCAGCAGACAAGTCCAGTTTGCAAGGACGATCGCTTCGCTTGAGGAGCGCTTCGTTCAATCCCTCAATCCCCGAGGAGTTCCCGCACCTTCTCTGCCATCCCTCTCTGCAGGACCGGTTTCATGACAGAGCCCCGGATACCCAAACTTTCCATATCGTTTCCAAACTCCAGTTTGTGAACGTATTTTTGTGAGAAGCTCCGGCTTTGTCTATTCCAATCCGCTGTATTTCTTGTTGGTAAGACTGGTAAGCTGATTTATCCTGGCGTTGTTGGCATCCAGTCGATTTATCAGGTAAATCATATTCCCTCCGCGGTAGGTATTTCTTGTCCGTACATCATAAAATTATACTTGAAGTTGTGCTTGACTTTGCAATTAGTTTCAAGTATAGTTGAAACTATCTAAAATTAAGCATGGAATTCCAGTTATGATTGAAATTATTAAAAAGTATAACTTTTGGGACAACACACCGATTAAATTTGGCTTTTTGCGGAAGCACTATGTAAATTCCTTATCAAAATATTTGGATAATTCGCTTGTTAAGGTAATTCTTGGACAAAGGCGAGTGGGAAAAAGCTATCTTCTGAGAATGATTATTTATCATCTGATAAACGAAAGAAAGGTGCGCCCGGAAAATATTCTATATCTGAATAAAGATATTCATGAGCTTGATTTTATTAATAATAGTAAACAACTTCTAAAAGCAATAGAAGAATACAGAAACAATCTCAGGCCTGAAGGTAGGATTTATATTTTTCTTGATGAGGTTCAGGAAATAAAAAGCTGGGAAAAGGCAGCGAACTCCCTTT
>JAGLSM010000484.1 GCA_023135745.1 Spirochaetota bacterium
TGAGGTGCGGTATTTTTGATATAAAAATGAATCCCTGATTTTTATAGTTATGCCGTTTTGAAGTTTTAGATAAATTCTGAATTTTAATTCCTTTTTTTTATCAAGACAGTCGGTTCCGATTCTCATAATGTAATTATAGCGGTGGTTTTTGTATCCTTTATAATAGAGGTAGGTTTTTCTTTTTCCTTTGAAAAATATTCTTTTTGAAATGATTCTCTTTTTTAGTTTTATTGTCATTAAAGCGGTTGTTCCCTGTTCGATATATTCAGGAATTAAATCAAGTCTGTAAATGTCCGAGGCAGCTTCAGCACCGGAGGGAAAATATATTATACTGCCGATAATAAGTTTTGGTTTTTTTTTGTAATGAATAATTCCTTCAGATTTTTCTTTGAAGATATAAGTGCCTTTTTTATGTGTATAGAAGTATAAGGAAGACTTTTCCATGGTTTTAATTCTAAGAGTATTATATACCTTGGTTTTTCCTGTGAGTTTTATGAATGTTGGAGTGGATAACTTATCTAAGTAGGTATGAAGGTATGTATTTAGATTCTTTATTTTTTCTTTTAAAATATTTACGGTATTCTGCTTTTTATTTAATTTTTTAATAAAAGAGACATAGATCTCTCCTTTGGGGATACAGTACGGCAAGTATAAGGGATTAACCTCTTTTGAGTGGAGATTAAGGGAAAAAAGAAGAATAGAAGTAATTACAGGCAGGAATCTTTTCATAACTATAGAAATCTAACATATAAGGTGAAAATTGTAAATCAGGTTCATACCTTGATTATAGACTTGAAAATTCTTTACACAAAGGATATATTAATCTTTAATATGGAGCATAAAAAAAACCTTTGGATAAACTTTTTTTTCTTTCTTTCTGACTTGTTTGCTTCTGTATTGGCATCTGTAATAGCTGTTTATATTAGATTATATCTTCCTATTGGCGGAAAAGCAGCTCTCTCGTTACATCTTTATAAGAATTTTATATTGCTTCTGATTCCGCTTTTAATTCTGGTTTATCTTTTTTCCGATCAGTACAGAAGGAACAGAGGTGTATCTATTTTAACTGAGTTTATCTCAATAATTAGAATTGTGTTTTTCACTTTTCTTGCGGTTCTGGCAGTTATCTTTTTCTACAGGGAATACCAGTTTTCAAGACTCTTTATTTTATACTTTTTTATTTTATCCGTATTGTTTATCAGTACGGGAAGAATAATTATAAGAAAGATTCTTCGTCATGCCAGGATGGAGGGGAAAAACCTTTTATACGTTGTTGTCCTTGGTGAAACAAAACGGATTAAGGAGTTT
>JAGLSM010000485.1 GCA_023135745.1 Spirochaetota bacterium
AATTTATGCGGTGAAGGCACTAGAATTAAATTACCCGGGAAAATCTTGGAGAAACAATGTCAGCGCAAGTCAGCAAAATGGAAATTCTTAAAAAAGACGGAAAATTCCAGTTATTAAAAAATGGAGAACCATTCCTGATTAAGGGTGCAGGATATGTCGGCAATAGAATGGACAGGCTTGTTGAAGCCGGCGGCAATTCTCTTAGAACCTGGAGTTGTGACGACGCTCAGCAAATACTTGATGAAGCCCTGGAAAGAGGGTTGTCTGTTCTTCTTGGTCTTGACTTGGGCAGGGAACGCCGAGGTTTTGATTATGGTGATAAGGCTGCGGTTGAGAAACAGTTCAATAGATTAAAAGAAGACGTACTAAAATATAAGGATCATCCGGCTCTAATTATGTGGGGAATCGGCAATGAGCTTGATCTCAACTATAGCAATCACAATGCCTGGACAGCTGTAAATGATATTTCAAAAATGATCCATGAACTTGATCCAAATCATCTTACTCTGACAGTTACTGCTGAGATAGACAGGGAGAGAGTCGATCTGTTGAAAAAAATGGCTCCTGATATTGATATGCTGGGAATAAACAGTTTCAGAGGGAGCAGGACACTGTATGAACGTCTTTCAGCATATAAATGGGATAAACCGTATCTTTTAACGGAATGGGGCAGTAACGGATGGTGGGAAAGGCCTGCTACTTCATGGAATGCCTGCCTTGAACCTCCAAGCGGCCTGAAAAAAGATGTGCTGATCGATCGCTATAAAGAGATTCAGGAAAGCTTTGGTTATTGTCTGGGGACTTATGTTTTTCTATGGGGACAGAAACAGGAAAAGACTCCGACATGGTATTCTCTTTTTACCAGAGAAGGTGAGGAAACAGAAATCATCAATGCAATTCAGACAATGTGGACACAACATACTCCTGATGAATCAGTGCCTAATGTTACCGGTATTTCGATTAATGGTCTTGCTCCGGATGATAATATTCATCTTGAATCAGGAAAACAGTATGATACAATTGTAAATGTAAGTTATGATGAAAATCATGCCGTATATGAATGGAAGATTCTTGAAGAATCAAAAGCCCACAATGAAGGCGGTGATTTTGAACCTGATTTACATGAAATAAAAGGGCTTGTTGAAAGAAAAGAAGGTAACACTGCCGTTATAAAAGCCCCAGCTGAACCGGGACCCTATCGTCTTTATGTTTCCGTTTACAATCAAAAAAGAAAACACGGGTTCGCGAACTGTCCTTTTTATGTAAAATAATTTATTTTTTTAGACTTTCTGTATCAGACTTTC
>JAGLSM010000486.1 GCA_023135745.1 Spirochaetota bacterium
AGGTTGTCCCTTAACTCATCGGATACTCCAGAACTACTTATTTCAGGTGGAATTGCAGGTTTTTTCCCAGTATTTTGATTATAAATATGCTGAAATTAGCTTAATTTTCTCAAATTATTGAGATTATGTGGTGTTTTCACAGTTAAGGGACAGCCTGGATCTGCGTCCCGTACGGGGATAGATAGCAACACGGATTGGGCGGATTTTCGCGGATTTTGTTTAACCGCAGAATACGCCGAGATCGCGGAGGGAAATTTAATCCCGATGTATCGGGACTCGCAAGGCGCCAAGATGCAAAGGGGTTGTACTCTGATTTAGAAGTGCATATTGTTTCCATAGTAATAACTCTTGACGTTATGCATGCATAACGTTATCATATGTTTATGATTGATTCCTTTAAAGATAAAGAAACTACAAAAATTTGGAATCAGAAGTATTCGAAGCGGTTTCCAACAGAAATTCAGAAAACAAGTCTTCGAAAACTCATTCTATTGCATCGATCGAAAAACCTTAATGATCTTAAAATTCCGCCCGGGAATAAGCTTGAAAAGTTATCAGGAAATAGAAAAGGTCAATATAGTATTCGAATAAATGATCAATGGAGAATTTGTTTTTATTGGAAAACTGGAATAGCTTCAGAAGTAGAAATTACAGACTATCATTAGGAGGAAAAAATGAATAGGATCCCTGATATAACTCCGGGAGAGATTTTAAAAGAAGAATTTCTTATGCCATTGAAAATAAGTGCATATAGGCTCTCAAAAGATACAAATATGCCAGCCACCAGGATTTCAGAAATTTTAAAAGGGAGGAGGAGAATAACAGCAGATACAGCTCTTAGACTATCACAGTACTTTGGTAATTCTGCGGATTTTTGGCTTGGAATTCAGGATGAATATGATTTAAGAATAGAAAGAAATCGTATAAAAGCTGAACTTGCAACTATCAATAGAGCAAAAGCCTCATAGAGAATTTTTACGTTTATGATATGTGGTGCAAAAATGCTCGAAAAAGCACCAATGGGCTTAATGTATTTTTAAAACACCTTCAACCCTTACAAACTTAAATCAAGAATATTAAAATCATCCTGTAAATCCCTTAGAGAATCTACAATCCCAAACCATAAAAAAGTCTGACAAATTCACATTAAACCTAAACATTCAAATCTGTGTCAAAAAAAATACTATACTGATTTTAATCAAACGGGATTACTCGTTGTTTATTCTGTAAGATGATAACTCTAAAAAAAGATCCGCGAATACTTCGACTATCGCTCACAGACTGTGTAAAAAG
>JAGLSM010000487.1 GCA_023135745.1 Spirochaetota bacterium
TTTCTCGCCTTATTGAATTGTCCGCAGTCGATAAGGGCAATTATTGCAATCCCATTATCGTATGTAAAGCTTTCCTGATCCAGATATCCTTTTGATGATGATAAATAAACGGGTTTGTTTGTATAGCGGGAATCTTTTACGTATCGGGCAGTTTTGGGTCCGTAACTCCTGTAAAGCTGTGTCGTGGAGGATTTTACAGAATCAAGATAAAGGCTGATAGTTCGGCGTTCTTTGGTAATATTTGCCGAGCTGAAAGTAAATGATGAAAAAATAAGTAAATAAAGAAATATTCGAATTATCATTCCGGACTGTTTTTTTATAAGAATAAATGTTTGTTCTGTTTTTTTATTAAGCATGATTAATCCGAATAGTACATCTCATCGAGATAAAAAACTGCTCCTTTAAGGTTTAATTTTTCTTTTAAAATAAATACAAAACCACCTATAATATAAGACATATCAATTCCGGTTAATGGGATCTTATATACTTTCCATTTTTTTGTCAAGTTGACTATTAAAACTTGTGAACTATCCGAATCAGGATATTTTCCTCTTATTCCGCCTACCATGAATGTTACTACTTCTTTTCCGGTATTTCCTCTGGCGTGGAATACAAATTTTTTTGCGGCGGATAAGTTATAGCCTGCTTTTGGAAGAAAGGCCCAGTTATTCGGTGGATTGAGCCAGTATATACCTGCCCATGAAGAAGGTGTTTTTGTTTTGTTTTTAGGATAATATGATACCCTGATGCAGCTTTTACCGGAGTTTGGATTTGTTCTATGGTTTCCGACCAGGCTTAAGGAAAAAATATCACCCATATATCCACTGGGAATATAATGCATTTTATAAGGTGAACCGTAATCACTGTAAAGATAAAAAGGGAATTTTTTGACTGGTGATGATTTTTTATGTTTTAAATTTGTAGAATCTGTGGTCAGTGAGCTTGTCGAACCTGTCTGTGTTGAGCTTGCCTGTACTGAGCTTAGCCGAAGTGCTGCATATATTGCAAAAGAATAAATAAAAATCGGAATTAAAAAATGTGTAAGCCGGATTTCTTTTTTTATCTTCATATCATCTGTACTCTATTTCATCGATATAAAGAATAATTTTTTCATCTACTTTTAGTTTTTTACGGATATCCATATAATCAGTTGCGCGGATCATTATTGCAAAACCACGGCCTATGTGACTCATGTCATATTGTTTTTTTATAGGTATGGTTATTTTTCTCCATTTTTTGTCAAATTTTATAATTCCTATTGCTATGCA
>JAGLSM010000488.1 GCA_023135745.1 Spirochaetota bacterium
GTCTTCACAGTTAAGGGACAGCCTGGATCGTTGTTCCCTACTTCATTTGCATATTCTTCGACCCTACTTTTTATAGTATTATAGATCCTTGAGGGATTTTGAGAAGATTTCCATGGATTTATATTATTGTTTTATTTTTGGTATTTCTTTTGAATCTGTACACTTGCTTTAATTTAGGATTATTATTTGGGTTTTAGATTTATAATCAGCATAATCTATAAAATCTGTGTAAATCCTGTTTAAATTAAGCTCGGCGCCTTGTAAGAGAAACTTCTTTTCACATTGCCTTAAAGATCCTCTTTTTTGAGCAAGATTTTTTTTACATCTGTATAAAACATTTGTAATATTGCTTGTTTATATTTAGCATTTTTACATGGCTAAAAAAATTACTGACAGTGAAATCAACGCGGCTCTTTCGAAATTAAAGGAGCAATACAATATATACGCGGAACGCTACGACAAATCCTTGTTTAATATTAACAGATTTGAAGACCGTTATATGGAATCCTTAAAAATTGGTATACCAACCGATACTTTTCTTGCCGGAGAAATAAAAACTTTCCAGGAATTAAAAAAAATGGCCGAAGAAAAATACGCGCCTAAAAATACTGCAATGTCAGATAGAGCTGAAGAGATATTTGAAGAATACCAATCAAGAATAGAAAAATATCCTGTTATTAATTTCAACAGCCGTGCTGATGAAGAAACCCGCAGGCTTACCGGAATGATAAAATATTTTTATGAAAATTTTTATTCATCAATCCCATCTGCTTATCAGCTTGAACCCGGTTCAGAAAGCGAAAAACTATTTCAAATTATTGAACCGCGTATAAATAATATGATAATTGAACGCAGTGGAATACTTTCTCCATATATTCTGGACTTATCAATGCAGTTGGATAAAATTACAGCATCACAGAGTGATAGAGAAAGAATCAAAAAAGAGTATTTTAAAGAAACCGGATTTCTTTTCAACCTGATGGCGGACCTGTTTAAAAGCATACTTCATGAAAAAACCTCAACAGACCCTGATAAAACAGGCAGAGCTCTGGACTACGTAGAAAACGCCCTGTATGATTTTAGAATCAGTGATTTTAAATTAAACATATAAAGGGGGTAATCGCGTACGACCTAACCCCCCATCCCCCTTCCCTTGTTCGCTACCGCAGGGAAGGGGAAACAGATAACTCTTGTATTAAATACAAATTAAAAAATTTCATCTCTTAAATTATATCAGTTGCACAACCTGATTTTTTTGAAAAATG
>JAGLSM010000489.1 GCA_023135745.1 Spirochaetota bacterium
GATGTGAATTTATTTGGATATTGAGGCATTTGGTACTCAAGCAGTGCATTTTTCAAAAAAATAAGGTTCTGCAACTGATGTATTTATGTCCCGCTTTGTTGTTGGGTTACAGAGAATTTATTTGATAGAACAGAATATCTTACATTTTTTTTCAAAAAACCAAGTTGTACAACGGAGATTTAACCATGTAAAACTTTATTTGTCAGTTTGTGGCATTTCGATCTAAATCGGGACTCAGGCTGTACATTTTACAAAAAAATGAGGTTTTGTAACTGATATAGCTTCATTTCTCCTAACCAGATGATTTTAACCTCTGGCAGGAGAGATGCCGTGATATATTACTCTTTGTTATGTGGAGTTACTTATAAACGCTATTAAGCTCTTGCATCCAGTATCCCACCGGTTTGATTAGCAGGATTTGTCTGTGCTGTTTCTTGAGGTGGTGGTTGCGGGATATCCCTCGCGGGTTTAACCGATTCAATCTTGAATTCTTCCTTTGGAAGTGCTACTGACGGGGCAACGCTAGCTGATTGAATTTCCATTATTTCCCTCCTTGGTTTCCTCTGTTGACTCTACCTTAAGTATATGCTATTTAGGCTTATCTGTCAAATTTTCTTAGTTTCCAGATTTTTTTGTCAACTAACCAGGATTCTCCTGCGAGACTCAGCATTGGAATATCTGCCTTGCTGTCGGAGAAAGCCAAAGAGTTTTTAAGGTCGTATTTTTTCAGATTTATAAGAGATTCTATTCGGATGATTTTTTCAGGGCCTCTACAGTCAGAACCCTTTATTTTGCCGGTATACCTGTTTTTCAGTACTAAATATTCAGTTCCTGAGTATATCTCGATACCAAGGGAGATTGCTATCGATTCAACAAGGAAGGACGGAGAGGCGGATATTAATAGTATTTTATACCCATTTCTTTTTAGCTCATTAAGTTTTTTAACCGCTTCAGGTTTACATATTGATATCAGCTTATTTTCAGTAAATTCCAGACTGAGTGTTTTTATCTCTTTTAAAGTGAGTCCTTTAATAAAACTGAAGAACCACTCTTTTAATCTCTTAAGGGATATTATACCTGTTTTCCAGAAAACCACAGCAATAGGTGACAGGATTAATTTCCACCAATATGAAGGATGTTTTTTGGCCCAATTAAGGATAAAGATCATTCCGCTGTCTTTGTTTGTTATGGTATGATCAAGATCAAAAAATGCGATTCTTTGTTTTTTTGTGTTTTTCATTACAGTATTCTTTTT
>JAGLSM010000049.1 GCA_023135745.1 Spirochaetota bacterium
ATAATTTACACCTTACCTCCGACCCCGCACTCTGAACCTCCTTAGCGCCTTGCGGGAGATAAAACTCAATGAGAACATAGATACTATCAGGGATAAAAATGTAATATTGGGATATAAGGTGTTTCTATACTTGACTATTTAAATAATTGTGCAAATAATCTAAAAAATGAATAAATTATATAAATATAAAAAAGGGGAGTGTCTTAAATGAGAATGATTAAAAAGGCTGTTATAGTTTTATTGTTTCTATCTACCGTATCGATTTTTGCTGAAGTAAAAATTACCGGAAAGCGTTATTCTTTTTACGCAAGTCACAGAAACCCCAAAAAATCAAAAAAATCCATTCAGGTTCTGAATGTTATTGACGGCAATATAATACTCATTGCTCAGTATAAGGATCTTCATTCCGGACAGGATTCGGAATTCAGGATTTACTCTGTAGTTAAGACAAACAGAAAATTTGAGATAGGTGAAGTGCTTCTTAAAATTAAAACCAGCGATGACTACTGCAAAACTATTCAATTAAAGGATATAGACGGGGACAAGCAACGGGAAATTCTTTTAACTACAATTACAAAAGATGACAAGAATACATCTCTACTGATTGTCAGATATAATAAAGAAAATAAAACGTTTAGTCTTATGAAACCTGATAAACCATATATAACATATTATGCGGAGTATTCATTCACTGCGAAGTCAAAGGAGAATCCTCCTGAGTTTGTGGTAGTTGCCGCGAGACCAAAACTAAATACAATTTTTGAGCTGCCAATAAAGAAAATCAGAGGCAGGACTCCTGAGTTCTGGTTGCGGCAGGTTTATTTTATAAAGGGTGACCGGCTTGAACTATTTGAATCAAGAACAATTGAATCGCCTTTTTATGTTTTAAACAAGTTCATTTCTGCCGCGAAAAAACGCAAGATGTTCAGCGCGTATCGTTACAGTTATCTGTCAATAAGGGGTGCTGTCCTTCCTTACCATTTATTTAGAAAGTTATATCCCAAGAGGTTTCCTTTTCTATTTTCAAAAAAGGTCAAGGGCAAGTACATAATAAAAAACTGGTATCTTGACTATTATAAGAAGGCACGAAGGTTTGGATGGATGCAGTTTAGATACTCATTTACATTCAAAAAGAGAAAACTTACCACGCAGTACAGGGTTTATATGAAAAAAGTCTATAACGAATGGAAGGTTACCCGCCTGGTAAGGGAACGTGTCCGATAGTCGAAATGTCTAAAAAATATTGGAATAATAATATAAAAAATATGATGCCATATGTTCCGGGATTTCAGCCGGAGCTTAAGGATAATCTTATTAAGCTTAATACAAATGAAAATCCCTATCCTCCGTCCCCCAAAGTTATAGAAGCAATAAAAGTATCAACGGGTGATCTGCTTCGTTTTTATCCCAAGTCCGATTGGGAAGACCTGAGGAATGCAATTTCTGAAGTTTACAGTTGTAATCTGAAACAGGTTTTTTGCGGCAATGGGAGTGATGAAGTCCTGTCCCTTATTTTCAGGTGTTTTACCAACTTCGGTGACAGTGTTCTTTTCACGTACCCTACATATTCTCTTTATGAAACTCTGGCAGAAATATCAGGTATTGATTACAGCTATGTGGAAACCAAAGATGACTTCAGTATTGATTTTGACGTTATAAAAAATACGGATTATAAACTTGCCTTTATAGCTAATCCAAACGCGCCAACCGGCCGTATTGAGCCTCTTTCTTTTATTAAAGATTTTGCGGCATCATTTAAGGGGTTGGTTATAATTGATGAAGCCTATATTGATTTTTCAGACAGCCCTGATGGTTTTACCTCTCTTAACCTTATAAATGATTATTCAAACATCATAGTTTTAAGAACATTCTCCAAGAGCTATTCTCTTTGCGGCATGCGTGTGGGATATGCTTTTGCAAATGAAGATCTGATTTCCGCGATGATGATTGCCAAGGACTCATACAATCTTGACCTTCTTGCTCAAGCCGGAGCAAAGGCTGCTGTGCTCGATCAGGACTGGATGAAGAATAACGCACAGAAGATTATTAACACCAGAAAAGAAACACAGCAGAAACTAATATCAATGGGTTTTGAAGTTATTCCGTCGCAGGCTAATTTTCTTTTTGCAACTCATCCTGATTTAAATATAAAAACTGTCTATAATGAACTGATAAAAAATAACATTTACGTTAGATATTTTAATAAACCAAGGATTGCCAATTATCTTAGAATTTCAATTGGGACGGATAATCAAATGGGTATTCTTCTAGGGAAATTAAAATATATTTGTGATTCTATAGTGAGATAGAAAGTTTACTATTGTCTGGACCGGGATTTATGGGATTGCTGGATTAGTTGGAATTTTTTGGGTTTCACTTTGATATGTTGCTTTCTAACTTTTCGTAAAATTTGGCTATAAATTATGGAGTTAAAAATTTCTCGCAAAGCTTACAAGCCGCGAAGGGGGGTTTCTGGTTAGAGAAGAAGTGGGCTGATGATTTTTTGGGGGTGGTATTTAGTCGGGTATTATAAAGAGTATTGGGTTGTTTTTTTGTATAAAATTTGTTGCGCTTTTTGAGGGTGATCGTATAATTTTAGTTATACGAAAAAATTTCAAGGTAATTTGATGACTAAGTCTCAAAGAATTAATATTTTATTGGAATTATTTAAGTTATTGAATGAAGTAGAAATTGATAGAATATATTTTATTTTTAAACAATTCGGAATCGAGTATAAAACATCTACTATACGTTATAGATTGAGTAAAGAAGAATATATAAAATTTAGACTTGAAGAAAAGGACGATAGTGTTTTATTAGAATTATATGATCATTTAAAAAATAACAAGAAATATAAAATCATTGATTTAAATATCTGGAATAAAGATAATTTTAAACTTTTTATCAGTCATATTACAAGATATAAAAAGTTTGCAAGAAAATTACAAGATGAACTTAAGGAATTTTATATAACATCTTTTGTAGCCCATAATGATATTGAACCAACAAAAAAATGGAAGAAATGCATTGAGCATGCATTAATTACATGTGATTCAATAGCTGCATTATTAATGAGAGGTTTTAATAAAAGTAAATGGACAGATCAAGAAATAGGATATTGTTTATTTCAGAAAAAATTAGTAATTCCTTTAATTTATGATCTTGATCCTTACGGTTTTTTTAATAAATATCAAGGTATAAATATTAAAGGTAAAAGAAAAGTTGAAATTGCTGAAAAGATTTTTAAAATACTTCTTTCTGATGATATTACCGGATCGAAATTAACAGAAATTCTTATTGTTAATATGTTGAAAACAAATAATATTATTGAATTAGAAAAAATATTGAAACTATATAAAAAAAGTAAATTTATTAATTTAGATAGTCTCCTTGAAATAGAAGAAAAGATTGAATCTCTTACATTTGAAAATGAGACAATGGAAAAATCTTTGTTAAGAATTATAAATAATTTAAAATCAAAACTAGAATAAATGACATTACCTAACTGCGGTTTTTATGCAATTAACAAGATTTATTGTATAAAAAAATATGCTGACAAATATTCATGTTTCGATTATAATTAAAATATCACGAGTGCTGTATTAACAATACAAAACTGAGATCCTATATGAAATTGTATTACATGCTGAAAGGATTTTTTTTGAAAAATCTGATTGTGCTATTTGTTATAATTGCTCAAAAGCTAAGAAAGCTGTGGGAGGTTGATTTGCTTATTGAAGAGAATATGAAGCTGACCCCTCTTGAAATAAAGCTTGCGGCAACTATTAATGAAAATCATCTGAGGAATTTTCAAAAATTACGTTTAGCTATAGATGAAATAAGTGAAGATAACTATCTTGTCTGTAATAGTCCGGAATACCATAAACGTCAGGCAACCCATATCGTTCCGTGGAGTACTTTATAAATTTTAAAACACGGCACTCCTGGGAATATTTTCACAGGGATTTTCCCGCTACTTTTTAAACATCTCTTTTTGTATGTCCCTTTACTTGAAATAATCTTATACCCAGAGATTTAATTTCCTTTTTTTATTGACAATGGGAAAAAAAGAGGACATATTGTCCTTATAATATTCCTTGGGGAGGGGCTTCATGATTTCAAATAATTCATACGATCTTTTATTAAAATCAAGAGATTTTTATACACAGAAGGAAATAGCTGAAATCCTAGATGTTGATGTGAGAACCGTTCGAAGATGGGAAGTTAGACAACCTTCTCCCCCAACTTATTTAGCCGATGCAATTCGGCAACGACTATTGCCCCTCATTGACCATAAATCAACAGAAAAAGGTAAATTCAGGTTTATTGATCTTTTTGCCGGGATAGGCGGTATTCGTCTGGGTTTTGAAGCGAGTGGTGGTCATTGTGTATTTACCAGTGAATGGAATAAATTTGCCCAAAAAACATATTTTGAGAATTTTCCTCAAACAATGGACCATCTTTTTGTAGGGGATATTACACAAATAGACGAAAAAGATATTCCGGATCATGATGTACTTTTGGCAGGATTTCCTTGTCAGCCATTTAGTATTGCAGGTGTATCAAAAAAGAATTCTTTGGGAATACCCCATGGTTTTGAATGTACAACACAAGGAACATTGTTCTTCGATGTTGCAAGAATTATTGCTGAAAAAAAGCCAAAAGCATTCTTATTGGAAAATGTAAAGAATTTATTATCTCATGATAAAGGAAAAACTTTTGAAGTAATAATGAACATACTTCAAGATGAATTAGGTTACCATGTTCATTATAAAGTAATTGACGGTCAACATTTTGTCCCCCAACATCGGGAACGTATTCTTATTGTAGGGTTTCGTGATAAAAAGGATTTTTCTTTTGATTTCTTGGATTTACCTGAGAAAGGATCAAAAAGAATTTATTCAATTCTTCATCCACAAGATGGAAGTGAGTTAAGTGAAGAGCCATACACTACAGGCGTAAAAGCTAAAGTTAATAGTAAATATACACTAAGTCCTAAACTATGGTCATATCTGCAGGCTTATGCAGAAAAACATAAAAAAGCCGGAAATGGTTTTGGTTTCGGGCTGGTTGAAAGTGATAGTATAGCGAGAACTCTTTCTGCCAGATATTATAAGGATGGATCAGAGATACTGGTGTCACAAGAAAAAAATAAACGCCCAAGAAGACTTACTCCACGTGAATGTGCACGTTTGATGGGTTTTCCTTCTGGTTATAAGATACCTGTTAGTGATACACAGGCATATAGACAATTTGGAAATAGTGTTGTTGTTCCTGTTATGAAAGAAGTTGCAAGAATTATGATTCCATTACTGGAAGATGTTGAATTAAATTATGAAAAAGAGGATGTTCCTATTTACGTATGACGGATATAGTAGATAAAGAAACCCGTAGTAGAATGATGTCGGGCATTCAGGGCAAGAATACAAAACCTGAAATACTTATTAGAAGCTTGCTACATAAAGATGGTTTCAGATTTAGAATACATGTCAAGGATTTGCCGGGAAAGCCTGATATTGTTTTAAAGAAGTATAAGGCCATTATATTTGTACATGGATGTTTTTGGCATAAACATATGTGTAAATATTTTAAATGGCCAAAGTCAAGGACTGACTTCTGGAAGAGTAAACTAAATAAAAATGCTGAAAATGATAACAATATTGTAAAAAAGTTAAAAACCATGAACTGGAGAATCTGCCTGGTTTGGGAATGCTCTATTCGAGGAGCTGATAAGGATCTAAAAAAAGTTATAAAAGTAATTTCAGATTGGCTTAGAAGTGATGTTGATTTTATGGAGGTAAAAGGTTGAAAAAAGGTTACCTGTCTCAATATTTCAAAGGTATTGCGGTAAAGACTTTAAGTTCAGTTGAAGCTGACACATTAAAATCTAATCAGCATGAATTTAATGGAGTAAAGGAGCTTAGAAGTATTTTAGGAGAATCAGCCGGGAAAATTGAATACTCAGCTCAATTTCTTTACCTAACAGATTATGAAACTGATCCAATTCTTGAAGAAGGATTTTTGACATGGTATGACGCCAGAGAAAAAGCCAGAACAGAAAGAGGGGTAATGAGATATGAATATAGATTATATTTTCCTACCAATCAGGTTATTCAGATTGCAAATACAGGAGACATCCTGATAATTGCAAAAAAACAGGATGATACTTTATTGGCTATTATTGCAGAGAAGGATACAACTATAGCCAATCAAATCATATGGCTATTTGGTATTACAGATATTGATCATCCCGGGTTTTCCATAAGAGAAGAGCTTGAAACTAATCAGGACAGAATAGAATTTGCTTCACGACTTATTCTTGAAAACATAGGTATATCAATAGAAACAACAGAAGAAACATATCTGGATAAAATGATCTGCAATTATGGTCTTAAATTTCCAACGACAAGAGAATTTTCAGAATACTCCAGATCTACGTTACAGGATATTGATTCATTTAAGGATCCTGATTATGTATTAATTTCCTATATGGAAAGAGAGGAAATTCTTTTTAAAACATTAGAAAAACATATTATTGGTGAAAGATTATCTAAAGGATTTGATGGAGATGTAGATAGTTTTATTTCTTTCTCTTTGTCGGTTCAAAATCGTAGAAAAAGCAGAGCTGGCCTTGCTTTTGAAAATCATCTTGAATATATTTTCCAAAAATTAAATATTAATTTTTCACGAACCGCCATAACTGAAAATAAATCAAAACCGGATTTTATATTTCCTGGAAAGATTGAATATCATGATTGTAATTTTAATTCATTATACTTGACTATGCTTGGTGTAAAGTCAACCTGTAAAGATAGGTGGAGACAGGTATTAGCTGAAGCAGATCGTATAGATAAAAAACATTTATTAACTTTAGAAGCTGCTATAAGTACTAACCAAACAAATGAAATGAATGCAAAGAGGTTACAGCTTGTTGTTCCACGTCAATTACATAAGTCCTATACAAAAGCACAGCAAGAGTGGTTAATGGATTTTAAATCTTTTACTCAATTTGTAAAAGAAAAACAAAAGATTGCAGGAATTTAGAAAAAGATGCAAATTTCAAGTTCAACATCCATTGACAATATATTATTATCTTATTAAATCGGAAAGACATTACCATCCGATTAAAGTTAAGGATTAGGTTTGCACAAACCCCCATTATTAAACGATCCATCTTTCCAGTTTGGCTGATTTACAGATAAGTTTATAGGACATTGATTTATATGTTGCGATCCTTTTTTTAAACATCGAGATGGTCAGACCTGAGGTAGAATCAACATAATCATATATAAGTATTTCCTTATCGTCCTCACTTTGCCTGTGTAATCGTCCGGCAAACTGAATTAGTCGACCTTTGAATGAGATTGGCATTGTTAAGAACAAAGTATTCAATTCAGGAATATCAAAACCTTCTCCAATTAGCGCTCCGGTTGCCAAAATGCAAAACTTTTTTTGCTGATTAATACTTTCCCTTATCTTTTGAATTGTTTCACGTCTTGCTTTTTTTCCTAAATCTCCTGTAAGAGTATAGATGTCGATATTTTCAGATAGAGTGTTTTGCAGACAATTATTCAGTTTTTCTATATGTGATTTTCTGTCTGATAATATTAGCGGGATACGCTCTTCTGATATGACCTTAGATACATCGTTACAAATCAATTGGTTTCTTTCTGGGTTATCACATATTTCTTCCCATATCTGGTGCATTGCTAATCGTGAGTTTTGGATTTTGTCGTTTATAGGGGTTTCGCGAAATATGACCATTCTGTTTTGAAATGTAGCGGCAATATCTTCAACTTCATACCGTATTGGTCCACACTGCATATAAATTATTGCCTGATCTCCTTCTTTTCTTTGTGGTGTGGCAGTTAATCCAAGAAAATAATGTGCTGAAAAAGAATTTAATACAGCTTCAAAAGAAACTGCCGGGACATGGTGGCATTCATCGATAATGATAAAATCGTACTGTTTAAAAACATCCTCAAGCTCTACTTTTTTAGACATTGTTTGTATCATGGCAATATCAACAGTACCTTTTAATTTTTTTCTCCCGCTGCCGAGGACGCCAATATCTTTTTTCTCGATATTTTCTAAAGATGAAGTTAGTTTATCAATCCATTGTGTTATTAATTCTGACCTGTGAAGTAAAATCAAAACAGGCTTTTTTCTCGTGGCAATAAGAGAACAGGCCATAATTGTTTTACCTATTCCGGTTGGAGCTACTAATACTGCGTGATTATGTTTTGCGATTTCAGTTACCGCTTTTTTTTGATATGGATAGAGCTTTCCGGAAAACTGAATTTCACAATCAGGTATGTCGGGACGATTATCTTTACTTTTCACCGTTGCTTCATTGTCTGACAAAAATGAAATTACATTTTCCTGCAATCCTCTTGGAAGAGAAAGAATGTTGTCTTCAATTTCCGCGCAGCAAATATATTTTGGAGTGTTCCAGGTAGAAAAACGATTTCGTTGTTTTTTAAAATATTCAGGATTTGCGAAAATGCCGATTTTTTTTAGCGCGAAAACTATTTCTGATGGTATATTGGAAACATTAATAAAAACCCTATTATACAGTGTTATTTCTACCGGCTCTGTTATTTCGGGACAATCAATAATATTAGACTTTAATATCTTTTCTGCCAGGTGTACATCAACATCGTTGGGGTAGATTGGTATTTCATCCGGCATTTCATCAAGGGAAGTTTGAATAATTTGAACAGTATCATTCATATCCAGTAATTTAACTCCACTTAAATATTCCCACTGATTTTCAAATGGTTTAAAACTCTCATCCACAAATACGGTTTTCCCATTCTCCCTTGGTGTTTTTTGAAGAGGTAAGGCGATTAGATTTCCAAATCCGCCATTAGGAATATAGTCCTGGTTTGGGAAAAAACGATCATAACTATCAAGGGATAAAGAAATATGCCTTGATGCAGCATTGCTTAATATAATTGAACCTAGTTGTCTTGCCTCTTTTGCGGGAACAGGTTCACTAAAAAATATCCAGACATGTGCTCCATTACCTGATCTGGATATCTCTAATGATACATCCACGCCTAACTCGGAGGCAGCATCTTTATATGCTATTACATCCTCTTTCCAGTTTGATTTATCGAAATCGGCTGCCAAAAAAGTACATGTGTCATTCTGATTAATTGCATATGTTCCAATTGTATGTTTACCAAGAAGGTGGTCAGTCACTGCAGTGGTATCAAAGGGTACGAAATTCCGGTTTTGACAAGCAGCACATTTAATACCTGGTTTTCGGCAGTATGTTCTGTCCCATTCATATAAACAAGCAGAGCTATAACCTTTTTTATTATTTTTAT
>JAGLSM010000490.1 GCA_023135745.1 Spirochaetota bacterium
TCCCTGTTATGAAAAAAATCAAATAAACTATTAATTGACAGAGGAATTCCTTACTATTAGATTTTCTTTATCCTGTGAAACCATTTTGGGTGTAAAAACAGGAAATAGACTTGTCACAAAAACACAGTTTTAACAGATAAATCCAGAATAAAAAAGGTATCTCTTCCCATGAATGATCTACTTCAAATATTAAACGAACGGGGTTTTATCGCTCAAAACTCTAACGAAGACGGAATTAAAGAACTCCTTAAAAAAGAATCTTCAGTCTACATTGGATTTGATCCTACTGCCGCAAGCCTTCATATCGGAAGCCTTGTGCCTATAATGGCGCTTGCCCATCTGCAGAGATGCGGGCATAAACCTCTTGTGCTTGTAGGCGGAGGAACTGCTCTCATAGGAGATCCGAGCGGAAAAACTGAACTAAGAAAAATGCTTTCCAAAGATGATATAAATACCAATGCCGAGGCAATTAAAAGCCAGCTTTCAAGATACATTGATTTTGAAAATGACAAGGCATTACTTTTAAATAACGCAGACTGGCTGTCAGACCTGAACTACATTGAATTCTTAAGAGACATTGGAATGCATTTCAGTGTAAACAGAATGATTGCGGCAGAATCATACAAACAGCGCCTGGAAACAGGCTTGTCCTTTATTGAGTTCAACTACATGATATTCCAGGCTTACGATTTCCTCTACCTTGCTCAGAAACACAACTGCCGTTTACAAATGGGAGGCAATGATCAATGGGGAAATATTGTAGCCGGCATTGACTTAATAAGACGCATCGAAAGTAAAGAAGGCTATGGACTTACATTTCCCCTGATCACAACATCTTCCGGAGCTAAAATGGGCAAAACAGCAAGCGGCGCAGTCTGGCTCGACTCAAAACGGACTTCACCATATGAGTTCTACCAATACTGGCGGAATACCGAAGATCCGGATGTTAAAAAATTCCTCGCCCTTTTTACCTTCCTCCCTATGGATGAAGTAAATAAACTCGGTGATTTAAAAGGCGAAGAACTCAACGAAGCTAAAAAAATACTCGCGTATGAAGCAACTAAAATCACTCATGGTGAAGAAGAAGCAAAAAAAGCAGGCAACTGGCTTGTAAATATGCCTGAGGTCACACTCTCTAAAAACTCACTTGAATCAGGGATTCCTGTTATTGATGCATTTACCCTTACCGGAATATGTCCCTCAAAGGGTGAGGCCCGCAGGT
>JAGLSM010000491.1 GCA_023135745.1 Spirochaetota bacterium
CAGAGAAAACAAACCTCAACCTGTAACACAGTGAGTTCTCAGTCTACTCAACCTCAAATCCGCGTTCTATCCTATCCATCGATGGCAGTCCACCCCTAAAAATCAAGCGGCAGTTTTTCGTCGGAATCTTTCTCATTATCAAGCACAATGCAGTTCTTGCGTACAAGACTAACCCTTATCTCCTTAGTCCTGCCTGAACCTTGTGTATATATCCTGAGTACCCCGAAAAATTTACCTTTATAATAACTCAGCCCATATTTATAAACCTGGGTATATACAACAAAAGGATTGTGATACTCCAGTATCAGACTGTCTCCTGATAGACGTCCTTCGATGGTAAGCAAATACAGGATACTTGATGTATCAAGAGCGCCTGCTTTGACCCTTGATTCATAATCCTTTTTTTCTTTTTTAGTTATTGCAGGTTCAAGGACCAGAAAATTTCTCTTTCGTCTGAAAAAATAGACACGGTTAGAAGGAATGCAGGATTTTGAAAGAATCCATGGTCCATCCAGACAGACCCTTTTATTTTTGAGGATTACCTCAATGGAACAGCCCTTTTTCTTTATGATGGTCTGTTTTTTTATGATTTTTTTCGTACAGGAAACAAATACAAAAAAAATCAGAAAAACAACCGGCAGGGAATATTTAACTGACTGCATCGACTTTTTCTACCAGAGAATTTTCAAACAGTTTTATTTTATTATCAAGTGAATGCAAAATCTTTTCAATATATTCATCAGGCAAGTTACTTCCTGTTGCTTCGAAGGCTGAAAAGTAAAATTTGATTTTAGGCTCTGTACCTGAAGGTCTAAGCGATATTTTACTGCCGTCTTCTAATAGAAACTGGATCACGTTGGATTCGGGAAAACCTTTTAATTCCGATTCATTTCCTGAGATATAATCTAATGTTTTTCCTGTTTTATAATCCAGTCTTGTTTTAGCTTTAATACTATTAAATTCGATACTTCCATTTGAGTTTCTGAAAGACTCCATTATCCGCAGGATTTGAGCCATTCCATCCTTGCCCTCAAGTACCTTAGCGACTAGACTTTCCTTATAACATCCGTATTTTCTGTAAATATCAAGGAGATATTTGTAGATAGTAGATCCTTTTTCTTTTACAGTAGCTGACAATTCTCCCAATAAGGCTGCAGCAATTACGGCATCCTTGTCACGGACAAAATCTCCTGCCAGATATCCATATGACTCCT
>JAGLSM010000492.1 GCA_023135745.1 Spirochaetota bacterium
AGTGAAAAAAGCCCGTCAAGCTCTTTAGTGGTACGCTTCCAGTTTTCTTTTGAAAAAGCATAAATCGTTATTATCCGGCTAGGCGTAGTCTCAATGAGTTTTAAAATTTTCTTGAGCGCACGTAATCCTGCCCTGTGGCCCCTTATTTTTGGATAGCGTTTCTTCTTGGCCCACCTGCTGTTTCCATCCATAATCAGCCCAATATGGGCAGGAAATTTATTGTCGTCTAGTTCTATTCCGGCAATCTGCATTTTATATAATTTTCTCTTTTATACTTCCAATATCTCTTTTTCTTTTGTTTCCTGTAGATGATTCATTTTTGAAATTATATCATCTGTAATTTTTTGTATCTCATCAAGCGCTCTTTTTTCATCGTCTTCGCTTATCTCGTGATCTTTCATCAATTTTTTCGCGTGTTCATTCGCGTCACGTCTAAGATTCCTTACAGCAACACGTCCCTCTTCAGTCTTGCTATGTATTATTTTCACAAATTCCTTGCGCCTGTCTTCAGTAAGTTCAGGAAAAACCAGCCTTATAAATTTCCCATCACTGTTTGGATTTAAACCAAGATTTGCCTTTTGTATTGCCTTATCAATAGCGCTAACCGATCCCACGTCCCACGGAGAAATCAGGATGACTCTTGGTTCCGGCACAGACATGGTCGCCAGCTGATTTATGGGCATCTGCTGATCGTAATACTCTACCCTTATATCATCCAACATAGAAGTATTCGCTCTGCCGGTTCTCACATGGGAGAATTCCTTTTTAACCGAGTCAATTGATTTCTGACACTTAACCTTCATTTGATCAATAATATCGGATATCATAACAACCCTCCTGTAATTTCTCATCACTCTAACAAATAATAACCTTTTTATCAACTATAACTTAATTTAAAAGCCTGTAATCAGCTTACTATTGTGCCAATATCTGAACCTGTAACTGCCTTAAGAATATTTCCTTCAACCGTTGAGTCAAAAACACAAATCGGGAGGTTGTTATCCATACAAAGAGATACTGCTGTTATATCCATAACTCCCAATTTCTTCTGAATAAGATCCATATAACTAATTTTATCAAAACGCCTGGCATCCTTATTTTTCTCGGGATCCGAATCATAAACTCCATCAACCCTTGTAGCTTTGAATATGATTTGTGCCGATATTTCAGCAGCCCTTAAAACAGCTGCCGTATCAGTAGTAAAATATGG
>JAGLSM010000493.1 GCA_023135745.1 Spirochaetota bacterium
AAGACTTTTTACACAGTCTGTGAGCAGTAGTCGAAGCATTCACGGATTTTTTTCTAGCAGAATATGTATAAATAAACTAGACTATTAATTATAAGTTATAAAAATGGTGGCATTATGAATAATGAATATACCGCAATAGTAAAAAAAGAAGATAATTGGTGGATAGGATGGATAGAAGAAATTCCAGGAGTAAACTGCCAGGAACGAACTCATAAGGAATTACTGGAAAGTCTAAAAATGACATTAAAGGAAGCTCTGGAATTTAGTAGTTCTTTTCAATTTTTAAAACTATAACAAAGGACCCGCATGTTAAAATTACTCTTATTATCATTACTTATATTCGTCATACTGACTTCACCACTGTCGGCTGATCAAATATTTCTTAAAAACGGAGATATAATTAAAGGTGAAATTGTAAAGCAGGATCGATCAAATGTTATAATAAAAACAGAATTCGGCAATATGACATACAAAAAATACAGCATAAAAAACATAAAATATGAAGACCGCGGTAAAAAAGTTCCGCTTAATGTTTACACAAGTAAGGGCAAAGTATTCAGAGGAATCCTTATAGATCAGAATTCAGAAATATTAAAAATTAAAACCAAAAAAGGCGAATTCACTCTATTAAAAAAAGACATTGAACGCCTGGACTGGAGCAAAAAATTAATCGACCCATCTGAAAAATACAAAGACCTTCGATTCTCCTCAGCATGGAGATCCCTTGTTCTTCCGTCATGGGGACAATTCTATCAGGGCAAACGAAAAAAGGGATGGATTATCGCGTCATCAATGGGTTTCCTTGTTCTGGGCGCAGTCTTCAGCAGAATAATTTATAACGGATACCTTAACGATTATGATGATCTGTCCTTTGATGATCCAGCCCTCTTTTCGAAAGCCAATGCCTGGAGAACTACATACAACATCTTTGTAATAACCGCGATACTGGGATGGATATACAACGTTGCCGATGCTGCGTTATTTGCGCCGAAGCCTCTTAAAAAGAAGTATAAACTAATCAGTTTTCATCCTGTAATTATGCCTGATAATCTTGGCGCTGCTGTTACGCTTCGTTTTTAGGGACTAATTATAAACCGGTATTTTTTCTGACACGGATTTGAATGTTTGGATTTGGTGTAAATTTTTTGACATAAATTATTATTTATCATGATTAAGCAGTTAACTCCGCTA
>JAGLSM010000494.1 GCA_023135745.1 Spirochaetota bacterium
CGGCTTACGATTATGGATCTTCGTTCTCAAATGACGATGTTCCTTTCTAAATGAATAAATCAGGAGAACAAAATGGATAAAAAGAAAATTGATGAAAATGAAAAGATAGAAGTAAAAAGCGAAAAAACTGAAGTGAAAAGCGAAGTAAAAACTGAGAAAACTGAAGTGAAAAGTGAAAAAACCTCACCGGTATCTTCAGAAGGAACTTCAAAACCAAAGTCTGCTGATAGTGATAAAAAACCGGTTAGCGGAACTACAGGAACTACCGGGAATAGATACCAGAGCAGACCTTCGAGACCTCCGTACAATAATAGAGGTCCTCAGTCTCATCAAGGTAACCGTGGTAATTTTGAGGGCGGCGGTGCCGGAGGCAGGCGTTTTTTTTACAAAAAGAAGGTATGCAAGTTATGTGTTAATAAGACACATGAGCTTCATTTTTTTAAGGATCTTAGTGCTATAAAACGTTATGTAACAGAAAGAGGAAAGATCCTCCCAAGAAGAATGACAGGCACTTGTGCCAAGCATCAGAGACTGCTCGCAAGAGAAGTAAAAAAAGCGCGTATTGTCGCATTAATTCCGTTTGAGTCAAAATAGTTTAAGGAGATAATAACTTATGGAAGTCATATTACAAGAAGATATTATAGGCCTTGGTGAAGAAGGTGATATAAAAAATGTAGCTACAGGGTATGCCAGAAATTATCTCATTCCCAAAGGGTTTGCATTACTAAAAAATACAAACAACTTAAAACGTCTTGAGCGGATTCAGTCTGTGATAATTAAACGCAAAGAGGAAAAATCTTTTGCCGCAAAATCATTGGCAGATAAACTTGAAGGTATGGATGTTACAGTTTCAGGTAAGGTTTCAGACGGAACCCGTCTCTATGGTTCCATCCATGCTCATCAAATTGCCGAAGTTCTAAAGGAAAAAGATATTGAGATTGATCAGCGGCGTATTGAGCTTGGTCACCCAATAAAAATGCTTGGTGATTATGACATAGTTGTAAAATGTTATGAAGGAATTCAAGCGGTTATAAAACTTCATGTGATTTCTAATGAAACACCTGAAAAGTCCAAAAAAGCAGCTGTAAAAGATAAAAAAGACGAAGATAAAGAAACCGTTGAGACTTCTGAAGTAGTTATGAATGACAAAGATAAAGAAACTGTTGAGACTGCTGAATCAGTTAT
>JAGLSM010000495.1 GCA_023135745.1 Spirochaetota bacterium
AATAAAACGATTCATTATAAGTTTCTCCTGAATATATATATAGTGGAATCTTGGGTTTTATCTCAATTGAATATATTATTCCTACTGTATAAACCACTAAAAAAGTAAGATACAGTACCAATAATATTTTTTTCCGCAAGAAAATACTCCTTTTAAATTAAAATCCTATTTCAACAATCCCCTTTGTCTATTCCATTCATGCTTTCTATTTAGTATTTCTACAAGTAAAGTAAATTTCTCCAGTATATGGGAAGCATTTTCCATAAGCATGTGAAATTAGATTTACTGATTGTTGGATAAAAACTCCATACTAATATTATTACATGAATAATAATTTTAAATCAAACTTATTAACGGAAAACAAAGAGTGCGTTTAAAAGCTTGGATTTTTTTAATTTAGTATAATAATAACCAAAAGCCCGCTTGCACGTGCTTTTGGCTATTTTTAAATACATATTACGGCTTAATAAATAGTTTTTATTTTGAGTAATAAACCTTGTCAATGTAAAAAACCATGCCGTCAGGATTGGCATCTGCTGTAAATACTACGCAGAATCCTCGATTGATGTATGAAAGATCAAGACCTGCAAGGTCCATTGTATAAAGTTTCCAGTCTTTAGTGAGAGCAATAGTTCCGGTTGCTCCTGAGTCGGAATCTGCATATGTTCCGGAGATTCCACCAAATTTGAATTCAACTACTTCTTTGCCTGTTCTACCTTTTGCATAAAAGTGGAGTTTTTTTGCTTTTATTAAGTCATAGCCTGCTTTTTTAGTTCCCCAGTTGCCTGCTGTACTCTGCCAGAAGATACCTGCCCATCCGGCTTTCTGTTTTCTTTTGCCGGAATACTTGATCCTGATGCATGATTTTCCTGTATACTGCCACCGGCTTGCCTGGTTGATGCTGATGTCTCCGTAATCACCCATCCATCCGCTCGGAAAGTAGTGGTTTAATTTTGACTTGTTTTCGTAATACACATAGAAAGGAAATTTTTTAATTTTTTTACCTTTGAGTGCCTGGGCATTGGTAAAGATTGATAATGCAAGAATTATTGCTAATGATAGGGTAATTCTTTTTTTCATTTTTTTCCTCCGATTTATATTTGTACTAATATGTACACCAAAAAAATAGAAATGACATATCCTGTTAAATAAATATACGATTATTTGTTACTACTCAGGTAATT
>JAGLSM010000496.1 GCA_023135745.1 Spirochaetota bacterium
TTTACACCTTACCTCCGTCCCCATTAAACTATACTTAATGCGGCTGTTTTCCGCCCTGTATTGTTTAAAAAGCTCGATTAATGCCGTCAAAGCTCCGGCATTTTTATTTTTTAGAAAAATCGTAATATTAACATCAATACTAATGTCTTTTAAAATTGCCTTTGAATGCTTATCAAGCTTGTTATTTCTTAAATCTGCAACAGCATTAATTGATACAAATAAAAAAAGAAGGATAATTAAATATTTAAATTTCTTAACGGCAGTAATTTTTAACATCATTTTCTCCGGAAATTTATTATTTATGACAATCTACCATAATGCGGCTTTTTTATCAAAGAGTGTTTTGTGTTAATATGGAAAAAAAGAAACATTTTCCCTCGTTATAGTACAAATCAACAAAATACCACAGCGGCAGATTCCAAATCCGCCCTTTATTCGAATACCGGGTCAGTTTTGTAACCTGCCCTGCAAAACCTCATCTTTAACCTCCCACGCTTCGTGTCAATAAAATTTGACAAATCCCGACAATATGCTATAATCGATAAAGATTTTGTCTTAAAAGTCCGCTTTTACAGACTTTTGGAACAATCCTATTTAATTAAAATAATCCGAACCCTATTTATTTATGCAATTTTTAATGGGCAATAGTACGTTCTATATTTTTTTGGAGGAAAACAATGAAACAAAAAAAACTGTTCTTTTGCAGGCCGGCTTATATTTTTTTCATCATTTTATTGATGATGCCTGTTCTTACAATCAATGCTTACTACTTCTACGATAATTTCGGAGACAATGTGATTCTTACTTCTCCATGGACTGAAAAGTTCTATAGTCGAGGTAGTGAAAATTTAGATCCTGATCCTGCTCTTGAATTTAAGTCTGAAGCAGGGGGACAGCTATTGATAAGCGGCACTCGTGATGCAAATGGTGGATGGATGGGTGATGGAATTATGCAAGGACCTTTTAATGCTTCAGCTGATAAACCTTTTGGCGTTCAAATTGATATAGCTAGTTTTAATCCGGGCAGTGGTCGTTCTGAAATTGAAATTACATTATTTAAAGATGCAGCTCAATTCGCAAGTGTTGTTCTATATTATGACGGAGATAATACAAATGCAGGTTATATCTGGCGTGATGGATTAACAGAAGCGCCTAGCAGCCTGTCGCACGGCATTT
>JAGLSM010000497.1 GCA_023135745.1 Spirochaetota bacterium
GTGGTGTCCCTCTCTACTCTACCGGGAAATTTTTCTTTAAAATAATATTTAACCTTTTTAACTTTTACTTCGTCTAATTAATAAATCAAAGGAGATAACAATGAAAAAACTTATTTGTACCAGTTTAGCTGTCTTGTTTCTTATTACTTCAGCTTCCTTATTAGCTGAACGAAGACCTAAAAGACCGAAATATGATAAAAAAACCGAGATTACTTTTACAGGTAAAGTTGTCACAGTTACTAAAAGGGTAAGAAAGCGAAGCAAATTTGCTTTTTATCATCTTAAAGTAAAAACTTCTCAACAAACTTACAGTGTTCATCTGGGGCCTGTCAGATTTTTTAAAAAGAAGAACTTCAATTTTGCAGTTGGGGATAATGTAGAAATAACAGGATCAAAGATACAACGAAGAAATAGAACAATTATTCTAGCGGCTAAAATCACAAAAGGTGAAATCAGCATAAAACTCCGTGATAAAAACGGACGTTTTCTATGGGGCAGACGAGGACGTAAAAATAAATAATAAGACCTGGTAATTACAAGGGGCTGTCTTAAAAACTTTTAAGACAGCCCCTTGTTAAATTCTAATAAACGATTAATTGATGCCTGCCTAAGAAAAAAATCGTGGTAATTCAAAAAACTTTCAACAATAATAAACTGTGAAAAAGCCTGATAAATTCACATAAAACGCAATCCCTAAAAATATGTCTCTAAAAAACTCTGCGCTTTCTGTGTTCTCCGCGGTTAAAATACTCCAATGCCACAAAAATTTATCCTGACATTCTTCCATAAATGTGATACAATTTCATCAGAAGAACACTTAATACAGGAGTATATTATGAAAAATTTCAGCAAATACGTTTTCATCATTCTGATCATCATATCTATTGCGGCCTGCTCAGCAGATTCACAAACAGAAAATACCGGAATAGGTCTTGTTACTATAGAGGGAAATCCTATTTCGAAGCTGGACTCAAATGAGTCCTGTATAAACCTGATCCGTAAAAAAACAACACTCAGCAACAGTTACGGGCAGAGTGATTTCACCTTGTATTTTACTTCAGACAGATCCGGTATCAACCGCTTATATACCGCAGACATGTTTCTTGATGGCGTATTTTCTACACCGGATATTCAGAATATCGCGCAAAGCGGCACAAATGTCC
>JAGLSM010000498.1 GCA_023135745.1 Spirochaetota bacterium
GAAATTAAGAAGATCCTATGGTAAAACAAAAAAAAACAATTAAAACAAGAATGAAAAAAACAGTTGTAGTCAAAAATGCAGTTAAATCCTTCGGAAATTTAAAAGCGGTTGACAACCTTAGTTTCAATGTTGAAAATGCCTCGTGCTTTGGTTTCCTGGGACCCAACGGCGCAGGTAAAACAACCATGATGAAAATGCTTTACGGAAAATCAAGAAGGGATGACTCATCATCTTCAGTAATAAAAGTATTGGGCTGCGACCCTAAGGATGATGAACTATTTATAAAATACTTTACCGGCATTGTCCCTCAGGAAGATAATCTTGACCTTGATTTAAGCGTTGAAAAAAACCTGTACATTTACTCAAAATTTTACGGCATAAAGAAAAAGCAGGCAATGGAACGGATAGAAGAACTTCTGGACTTCATGCAGCTTACCGAAAAAAAGAAGTCCCTGATCAGGGAACTATCGGGAGGGATGAAAAGACGCCTTGTAATAGCAAGGTCTCTGCTCAACAATCCAAAGCTCCTAATCCTTGATGAACCGACAACCGGACTTGACCCGCAGGTTCGTCATCTTATCTGGGAAAAGCTGATGCTTCTTAAAAAACAGGGGGTAACAATCCTGTTGACAACTCATTACATGGAAGAAGCTTTCCAGATATGCGATAAACTCATAATGATGAACAAGGGCCAAAAGGTTCTTGAGGGAAGTCCCATATCTCTTATAAACAAACATATAGAAAAATACGTTCTGGAAATCACAGAAATTAAGAAAAAAATTCCAGACCACCGTGAAATACGGATTGAATCAACAGACAATAAATTATTTTTATACAGCAGCAATATTGCCAAGCTCGAAAAACTCACAGAAAAACTTAAGGTCGGAAAATTTTATCTGAGACAATCCAACCTTGAAGATGTTTTCCTCAAAATAACCGGACGCAAACTGGAGGAAAACTAAGACATGAAAGCCGTTAAACATAAAACCTCTTACCCGTCTTTTATTAGAAGAATTTACAGCGTCTGGTACCGTCACATCCGCGTTTATACAAAACATCTCTTAAGTAACGGTCTACCGCCTTTTCTGGAACCGTTGATTTTTCTTGCCGGTATTGGTATAGGTCTTGGAATGCATATAAAACAAATGGACGGCATCCCCTA
>JAGLSM010000499.1 GCA_023135745.1 Spirochaetota bacterium
ATTGTAAGAGGTATTATTTTCTTTTTTGTAATTCTTACAAGCATAAAGATTATAGATCATACATTTATTGAAGACTTTCTGATAAAGAAAAAAAAGTTCCGCATCAGCCGCCTTGTAAGAGATACAATCAAGGGTGGTTTATTTATAATCCTGGTTTTAATAATGCTGAAATCAGTTTTTGGTGTTTCTATCGAGGGTATCGGAGTTACAGCGGCGGTAGCAACAGGTGTTATCGGTTTTGCATTGCAGGATACTCTTTCAAGTGTAATAGCAGGAATATCAATATCCAGAGACAAGCCCTTCCGCGTTGGAGACTGGGTTAAAATCAGCGGAATAGAAGGCAAGGTTGAACAAATATCATGGAGAACAACACGTATTCAAACCTTCAATGACGATTACATAATTATCCCCAATCACAATATTTCCAAAACTGAAATATTCAATTTTTATACTCCAACCAAATCACACGCCCGCCTCTTAAAAATCGGCGTTGATTACAGGCATCCTCCTGAACAGGTAAAAAACGTAATTATGGAATCCATCAAGAGTACACCCAATGTTATTGATATTCCCAAGCCGGTCGTATGGGTTGTCAATTATAATGATTTCTCGATCGACTACAACGCGAAATTCTGGATAAATGACTTTTCTAACTACCCTGAGGTCGAAAACAATTTTTACTCCAAATTATGGTATAATTTCAGAAGGAACAATATAATCATACCATTTCCTATTCATGATGTAAGAATTACAAACCAGGTCCAGCCGCTTCTTTCTCAAGCGGCACAAATAACAAAAGTAGATTATACAGAAGTCAGGGATTTCGAAATTTTTAAAACACTCAATATCAAGGACTTCAAGGTTCTATCAAAACATCTGGTAAGAGAGGTCTATGGTAAAGACGAAATCATATTAAAAAAAGGCGACGAAGGCCGTTTCCTGTATCTGATTAACTATGGATTCGTATTAATAGACAAAAATCCCAAAAATACTTCCTCCCAGCTTTTCTCCCTCAACAAAGGTGAAATTTTTGGTGAAGTGTCCATGATAACAGGAGTCCCCATAACAGCAACAATTACAACGGCAAAAGAAACCGAACTATTCAAACTTGACAGAAAATCTTTTAAATCCGTTTTGAAAAATTATCAGACTGTAGCACA
>JAGLSM010000005.1 GCA_023135745.1 Spirochaetota bacterium
ATCATATTATTGATCTTGGCCCTGAGGGCGGTGATGACGGCGGCTATATTGTTACCGAAGGAAGTCCCGAAGATGTAGCCGGTGATGATGCTTCATATACCGGGCAGTTTTTAAGGGAAACGCTGGCAAAGTGAGTGTGAGGCTGTTGCACAACCTAAGAAACAAATTCCACATGTGAAAGTATCCGTTGTACAACCTGATTTTTATCTATTTATTTTCTGAATAAAAAAAGAGCCGTTGTCATCTCCGGCTCTTTTTTATCTGCATTCTTTTAATTATATTCTGTATTCAACGCCTAAACCGATACTGAGTACAGACCTGTCAAACTTCTCAAACATGGCCGCAGGAATTGTGTTGTCCCCAGTCAACTCTGAATATGTAGTTAACGCAACACCGAAATTGATAGTCATATCAGGCATAATTAACCAGGCTGCACCGCCCGCGAAATACAGGGAATCAAGTACAACAGCCAGGTCGGAAATGGTTTTTTCATTGCTGCCTTTTTTTGATATTCCTCCGCTAATAGTCAGCTTAAGTTCAGGAGATAAGGTATAACCAAAAGACATATTTATCTCATATCCATTGTCATAGTTTTCATAGGAGTTATTCTCATTCGCGGCTTTTATGAAGTAATAAATTAAAGAAGCAGCCGCGGTAAATTCGGGAGTAATATCATAAGATGCACCAATAGCAAGTAATCCGGGTAGATCGTATCTATGTTTGTTGGCATTTGTAATACCAAGAGAACCGCTAATGGAGTCGTTAGTAGTAACAGAATATTCGAATTCCAGTTTTGTTTTCATTTCATACCGTATACCGATATTCAGCTTTTTGGTTGGTTTAATATGTACACCAAAGATGCCTCCAAATCCGGAAGCAGTTTCGCTGTAATCCAGAACCTGATCACCAAGAGGGTATGCTCCAGCTATAGAACCAAAAAGGGTTACATTGGCACCGCCAATAGCATTCTTTTTTGAGTATATATATCTGATTCCGGCAGATACGGACAGCTGATCATTGATTTTATAAGAGCCTCCGACAGTAGTACCTATATACATAGAAGAAGCTTCAACATTTGCGTTTGTAATATTGATATCGGTTAAAATATTTCCACCGCCAATTATAGTCGAGAGTTGCCCAAGCTCCTGTCCAAACTGTTTCCATAACATCGGAATCCCGTTCTTATAGTTAACGCTTCCGCCTCCTCCGGGAATGGTCACCGCGCCAAAGACTGCCCAGTCTGTCTGTTTGTATACAAGAAAAAGACTGGGGATTAACAACGCGGGCTTACTTGATTCGTAAGGATTGTTAAGATCACTATTTCCCAGGGTTGTAGTTAATTCCAATTTGTAATTTAAAAAGGCAAAAGTATTGCCGAGATTAATATATAATCCGTTTTTCGGCAGAAAAACCGTTCCAGCCGGATTGTAGTTTGCAATGTCAGACGAGTCTGTCACGGATTCACGCGAGGTATCGCGGGTACCTTCCGCGCTTTGAACTGTCAGGTAATCGATACTGCCGGCCCAGCTGACACTGACACACATCAGCATAATTGCCAATAAAGTAATTAATAGTAAGCTTTTCTTCATAAAAATCCTCCTGAATTTTAATTAATACAAATGTTCCGTTTGTAATTTTCTGAATTTTAAAAAATATTAATTTGAGTGATTATTTGTAAGAGAAGCTGAACCGCTTGCAGTTAAACTAATATGTACATCTTAGTTTAAAAGGGAAGAAATTGTCAATGTTTTAATTTAGAAATTTTCTTTAAATATAGTACTGCTATTAGATTATCACAAATAGCTATTCCTTCTCTTTTAGATCAAGACAAATCATACACACATCATCATCGAAGTCATTGTCCCCACGAAAAGCGACCAGTTTTTCTACCATATTTTCAACTAATTTCGCACATGTAATATTTTTACATTTATCGAATTCCGTTATCAGCTGCGATGTTTCAAAATTCTCAATCCAGGATTCGGGGAGATTTTTTTTATCATTAATATTAACAGCTTCAGTAAGACCGTCGGTGTAGAAGAATAACTTGCTATTCTTATCCAGTTTAATAGTTTCATTATTATAGCTTTTTCCCATGTCCTTGAGACCCAAATTATCTAAAATAGCTAACGGCAATCCGGCTTTTTTGGAATCAATCATGGCGGGATATTTATCTGATAGGATGAACGGACAATTATGCCCTGCATTTGAATATGTGAATTCGCGTATTTTGGGGTTGTAGATTCCATAAAATGCGGTGATAAAATTACCGGCGGTTTGGCCGATTAAGGATTCATTCAATAATAATAACAATTCACAGGGCTCGCTATATAGATTTCCAAACTGAAGTAATAAACTATGAATCATAGATGTTATAAACGCAGCCGGTACGCCATGTCCGGAGACATCGCTGATAAAAATGCCTATATTGTCCAAGTCGAGCTGGACAAAATGAAAGTAATCTCCGCCCACCTGTGTCATTGGTTTGTAGTAGAATGCTATATTCGGTGCGGGGCTTTGTGATGGGATAAACTGCATTTGTATCTTTCGTGCGATTTTAAGATCGTCTTCCATAATGTCATTCTTTTTCTTTAATAATTCATGTTCAATTTCAATCTTCTTCTTGGACTCAATAAGTTCAGTTGTACGATGAGCTAGTTCCCTCATAGATTCGGATAATTCCAGCGTTCTGTCTTTGACTTTCAATTCAAGGTTTTTATATAGGGATGCGTTCTCGATAGCTATTGCTGCCTGCGATGTGAATACTCCGAGCAGGTCGGCATCTTCATCTGTGAATACTCCGTTTGATAAAGAATTATCCAGATAGCAAACTCCTACTATCTTTTTATGGTGTTTTATCGGAATGCACAGTATTGATTTTAATCCATAAATCTTTATACTTTTATATTCCTTAAATCTTTCGTCATGACCCGCATTGGTTGTTATCAGGGTGTCGCCGCTCTTAAAGACATCCTCAACAATATGTCTTGAAAATTTATTTACCTTTTCATTTTTGATGGTTCTTAAAGCTTTCATCTCAAGTTGTTTTGTATTTTCATTGACTAAAAACAGGTATCCTCTTTGCGCACCTGTAACTTCGATAGCCTTGGTCATAACATCATCCAGGAGGTTGTCTATATTTAAAATAAAACTGATATCCTGACTCAGCTTGATGATGGTAGACAACCTTTGTTTATCCATTAATCTCTGAGTTGATGATGTTTCATTATCTTTGACTCCGAGTAAATTGGCAGTTCGTTTCAGATAGACCTTAGCGTCTAATTCCTTAAATATTCTATAAGCCGATTGCAATTTATTATTCGATTCTTTTTTTCTATTGATTTGGTCTAAAAATAATGCGTATTCATATAAACTTTTTGCGAGTTCGTATTTTCTATCGAATTTCAAGCAGAGTTCAATGCTTTGGGAAAGTAACTTCTCTGCTTTTTTTATATTACCGATTAGTGCATAATATTTGGCGGAAACACGCACCGCAATGCAATAATGTGTATTCCATGATTTGGTAATGGATAGGGATATCTTGCAGGATTTTTTAATTTTTGCTAAATCTTTTTTCTTTTTATTTATTTTATACTGCTCTATATAACATTCAGTAAGGTATGGGAAAAGATGAATAGTATATTGTTTTAAAAAATTATTTTTACTATATAATGAGTCGGCTTCTTCAAGATATTCTAATGCTCTCTTAATATCACCTTTTTCTAAAAATTGAATTCCCAGTTCTATACTTGCTACACAATGTATAAACCATATGTTTTTTTCATTACTTAATGTATAACTTTTCAACGCATTTTTCAAAGCTTTTTCATGATCACCGGCTTCTAAATTACATCTCGCCATATTTATATAATAATCACTTATTCCATAATTATTTTTTGCGTGATCAACAATTTTAAAATATTGATCAGTTGTGATTTTTGCCTTATCATAAGAAGATAGATAATAATAGTTATGAACTAACCCAACTGTTGACATTCCAATTTCTCTGGTATCTCCAATTTTATTAAATATATGAATACTTTTTTTAAAGTATTCATTTCCTTTTTCATATTCACCTTGCCATTCATAACAAAACCCCAGAAATTGTAAAGACTGTGCAACGCCCCATTCATCGTTTAATTTTGTTCTCAATGAAATAGCTTTTTCATGGTTTTTTACTGCACTTTTAAATAATGGTATTGCCATACAGACACTTGCATAAGCACCAATACTCATTCCAAGCTCTTTTGACATGCCGATTTTACTTTCAGAGAGATTAATCATTCTTAATACAGATCTAATAAATTTTGAAATATCACTTAATATATAAGACCACTCCAATATGATATAGAACCATATGATTAATTTATACTTTTTGCTTTGTGGATTTGGTTTTTTACGAATAAAAATTATTGGAAGAAAATTATGTAATATATGCGTAATCAATTGTTTTATTATGCCGAATATAACTGATACTTTTTTAACCGGTAATTTTTCTCCCAATAATTTTAAACCGATTTTCCCATATTTCTCACAATTTTCCCAGTCTGCCTTCTTAAAATAAGCCTCGCTTATCTTTTTATAAATAGCAGCTTTTCTAAATTTTGTTTTCATAAACGGCAATATTTGCATGGATATTTTTATTGCCTCATCATTTTTTCCTATTATTAGATATACATCTCCAATTTCCTCCATAAATTCAAGCCATCTATCCTGACTTTTTTGGCCTTGCTCTTCTAATATATCTCTTCCAATTGAAAAATATTTTAATGCCTCTTCATTGGCATAACCTTCTTTTGCTTTTATTCCTGCCGAATATGCGTATTGCAAGGTATTTTCTTTATCTGCGGCTTCTATATAATGATACGCTAAATCGAAAATTACATCTTCAATAGTATCTTTATTCATTTTCTCAATAGTTTTTGCGATTTCCAGATTTAACTTTTTCAGTTTTACTTTTTCTATATTCGAATAAAACGCCTCTTTTATTTTATCATGTACAAACAGCATTTTACCCTTTTCCTGTAAGTCTTCCTTTAATAACTGCAATTTAATCGATTTATCTATTATTTCTATTATTTCCTGTTTTTTAAACTCTGTTAGCTTAAATAACAACTTTATATCAAATCTTCTTCCGATTACTGCTGCGTATGATAATATATTTATTTCTTTTTTATTTAACAGCGAAATTCTTTTCAGTACGATTTCTAAAATAGAAGAAGATATTTCCATTTTATCTAAAATTTTATGATTTATATTCCAATTGCTGTCCTTGTAAAATAATGCATTCTCATTTATCAATTGCTTTAACACCTCGGTGGCGAAAAACGGATTTCCCTTGCTTTTTTGCAGGATAAAATCTGATATTTCTGTAGTATTTTCCTCATTTTCATGCAGCAGGTGTGAAATAAATTGATTCATTTTCTTCTTATCGAATAAATCAATGTGTATCTCATGGAGAGGTAATTCATTCTCCTTCGAAATTTCAATATACTTCTTAAGTTCATGCGCCTTATTAACTTCATTATTTCTATAGGTTCCGATTATCAACAAAGGAAACCCTGATATATTCTGAGTTATCTCCATCATTAATTTGTGGCCTGCTTCATCCGACCATTGCAAATCTTCAAGTATAAAAACCAATCCATCTTCTATTAAAGCAAGTTCCTGAAAAAACCGGCTTACGACCATAAGAAACCTTTTATTCTCCCTATCAGGTTCCAGTTCTACCAGAGGTGGACATTCTCCGATTATTTCCTTCATAATCGGATTCAAATTCAGGATTATCATACCAAGTTCGCCGAGACCTTTTTTTATCTTTTCCTTGACCTCACTTCTCTTTTTTTCCGAATAATTATTATATTTCGTAATATAAACATTCAGTGTTTCTTTAAATACGCCGTAGGGCATTTTATTATCACCCGAAAAACACTTGCCGCTGATAATAGATCCATCCTTCGCGTAAACATAATCCTGCAGTTCTTCCACCAATCGTGTCTTTCCTCTTCCCGCCTGTCCGTCTATCAAGCACACACTTCCTTTACCATTCAGCGCATCATTGAAAATTGTTTTCAGTTGGTTTAATTCTTCATCCCTGCCGATAAGAATGGTTCTATAGCTTAATTTTACAAGCTTGTCTTTGAGTCCTAATACGAAATTACGTTCGCCCTTTTTGTATTTCGCCAAATCGTTCAGTAACCCGCGCGCGCTTTGATATCTTTTTTCAGGATCCTTCTCTATCAGTTTCAGCATTATTTTTCCCAATACTTCCGGTATATCTTTTCTTCTTTTTCTCGGCGACTCCGGTGTCTTTGCGATATGTTGATGTATTATCGAACTGATGCTGTTTCCGTTGAACGGCAGCTGATCTGTCAACAACTGATAAAATATTATCCCGAGCGAATATAAATCGCTTCTCTCATCGATAGTTCTTTTAATCACACCGCATTGTTCGGGAGACATATAACTGAATGTACCGACTATTGTCTCAGTGCTTTTAATTTTTGAGAATTCCTTGATCTGTGCAAGCCCGAAATCTATCAATTTCGTTTCTTTCTTTTCATTTATCATAATATTACTGGGTTTCAGGTCTCGATGTACCATTCCTGCATTGTGTATATAACCAAGCGTATCACTGATTTGAGTTATGATATCCAATATTTTATTTAGATTGTAGTCATTGCCTTCTTTCATGATGTTTTGCAGGCTTTTACCATCGATGTACTCCATTACGATGTAATGGGAATCTTCGAATTCGTCTATTTCGTAAACTTTAATAATATTCGGATTGTTGAGTTTTGAAACAGTACCGGCTTCATTACGAAAACGGATAATATCTTCGATTCTACGGGATATTCTATTTTTCCTGAGCATTTTGACGGCAACTTTGCGTTTGTTATTTTTTGTATCGTGTCCAAGATAAACAACACTCGTTCCACCTTCTCCTATCTTATGCTCAATCTTATATCTGCCGGATATGATTCTATCTTTCATGTTATAACCTTTGAATATCAAACATATAAATTTTAATTCATTTATACTTTCCTGTAAAAAATATAGATAGTATTGAGCAGGATAAGTGGCTGCTTTTTAAAACCGGGATCTCTGCATTCTTGCTCAAGGTGACTGACAAAAACTGTATAATGAGAGTGGTTCTATGTCAATAAAAACCCGAACGAAATCATTCACACGGCTGATTTCGTTGAGAATATTTCCCTGATTATTTTCAGTAGTTTTGAAAGTTCAGCCGGAGATAACAAAATTTTCCGGATTTTGAACTGACCCAAACCCTACTGTGCGTACATATTCTGCGTTGTATAAAAAGCCGGTCTCAGATCATATTTCGGCAGCAGATCATAGTCTGTCACATCAGAATTTGTAATCCCTATAATACCAAACCACTCTTCATAATCAGCATCATTATGCCAGTTCTTGCCGGAATTTCCGTCATTAAAAGGCCATCCATCTTTATTCCACTGGTCAAACAGTTCATGAATGGAGCCGCCGGCAATATAAGGGACGGCAGTAGTAATATCCGTCCACCTGTTGAGCAATTCAACAGCTTGTCCGATTTGAGTTGTTACAGGAAGATTAGTGCCGGTTGGTGCGACTGAACGGCCGAATTCACTTATTACAAAAGGTTTATTGGGATAATAACCAGCAAATTCTTCAAGTGCTCCTTGATAAGGGGTGCCGGTTACACTCCCTCCGGCATGTCCTGAAACAGATGCCGGCCAATAGGAATAAACATTATACGAAATAATATCAAGGAAACTGAATTTCAGTATTCCCGGAGAGACAGTAGGCCAGGTATGATGGCTGATATAATGGGTATGACCATAGTTCTGCATTTCATAGGTCTTATAATAATCCGCCATTTCTGCCAAAAAACACTCAACAGGATGAGAAGGTGAATTTGCAGAAACATAATTTCCAATATAGGATGTAATTGAAGGATTGATGGACATGGTTTGGTTAATAGCCCATTCCTGAAGCTCGTTACCCAATGTTACATAAAGGATTTGCGAAGAGTAGTCAACCCCTCCTATATCGTGATACTTTTTAATAAAATTAGTAATAAGACTTTTAACATGGCTTTTAAAACCCGGGTCATGGAAATTGCCGTTTGTTCCCTGCCAATAATCCGCGTCACCGGAAAACCATAAACCCAGGATGATAAAGATTCCCTCTGCTTTAGCCTGCTCGAAAAATGCTGTCTGCAGATTAGCAGGGTCGCCTGTTAATAGATAGACAGTATTACAATTCAGCGCCTTGATTTTTTGTAATGCATAGGTATAATTTATCTTGGTTGGGTAATCCTGATCACCGGGTGATTCGCCGGGCATAAAGGGTTCAAAACCAATGCTCTTAACGCGGAAATTAGTGCCGTCAACATAGATTTTATTATTAATAATAGTAACCACTGAACTGGATGAGCTGCCTGCAGCAGGATCATCACTGCAGGCTGTTATTCCTGTAATTAAAGAAAAAGTAAAAATGCAGAGTATTAACTTTGTATAATTTTTAAACATATTAATCCATCCTTATACTCGTTTAATAACATATTGATTAGAGAACAATAAGCAAAAAAGTTGTCCGTTATTCTAATTGTCTTCTATATAACAGTATAGACTATACTAAGGGAGTTCTCAAGGGAAATGATGCTTCATATTGGCACTATCAATTGAAATAGAATCAAATATGCTGTATAATTAAATTATAGTCTGAATATTATATTCCTACTGTGGGGCTTGATAAAATCACCCATGCAAATCAGAATGGTGCTGTATATTTAAAGGCTGAAAAATCCGGGACAAATGTAAATTTTACAGCGAAGGTTTTTTCTACCTTACCTGATGCTAATCTAAAAATGATTTTAAATCTAAAAGGATCTCAGAACTATACAGTAACTAATCATGACTTTACCAGTACTTCCACAAATGCTACCGAGCTCAGCTTTTCAAGACCAAGCTCTTCATTTGCCGGAGGCAGTTATACATATGAGCTAATTTTGGAAACAGCAGGCAGTCAGCAGTTAATACAGACAGGTGTAGGATTTGTTAATTAGTTAAAAACTGTAATTGAGGGCAGCTATAAGATTGAAAGAAATAAAGGAACAAGGTTTATTTTTGAATTTGAGCTGTTGTAACGTGGATTATTGATTCTGTATGTTCCCTCTATGACTTCTTAATCCTGAATATTTATTTTTTTCTATATCAAATTGATGAAATCAAAGGGTTTTTGGTTTTATAATAAAGGTATACTTGATATATTTAATGCACAATATCCTGTGTTGATGTTAATATGTTTTCCTTGTTATTTAAAATGCGGGCCGGCATAATAACGGATTCATTTTATTTAAAATAATTACTATAGGAAGTTTCAGGCTTTGCTATTTAAAAAACCGGTATTTTTTGTAATTTTAACTATAATTCTGTTTTTTTCACTTTTGATGAAAGACGGAAGTATGATGATTCTTGCCGCGCCGGATAAAACAGCCGTTTCTACAAATAAACAGGTTTCATCGCCAAAAACCGAAGATGAAAAGCAAAAACAGGTCCTTGAGCAATTCGTTAAGGATTCTGATGAAACGCTGATCAAGCAGATACTAAAAAAATTCAATATTTCCGATAAAGGCAGTCTTGAAGAACAACGCAAGGCCTTATTGACCTATCTTGGTCTTACAAAGGTTCTTGCTGATAAACGTAAAAAAGCGGAAATAAGAATAAAGGATATTTTCAAAAGTCCTGATTTGAATAAGAACTTTGTAATTTACGCTGATGAGGGTGTTCATATCCGTTCCAAAAAGGATCCTGAGAGCGGGATAATAACAATAAGAGGAGAAATGGGTAATCTCTATATAAAGTATAAAAACAGGCTTATTTCAGCGCGTTTGATTAAAGTTGATTTAAAGAGGAATGAGGTCTTTGGTGAAGGAAACGCCATGTTAAAGGAGAAGGGGCGGATTATCATCGGGGACAAGTTTTACTTTAATTCCAAAACAAAACACGGCGTTGTTTACAATGCCAGGACATATATCAAACCTTATTTTTATTTTGGAAAAAAAATCAAAAAAGTAGGAGATAAGGGCTATATAATGGAAGACGGCTGGTTTTCAACCAGTGATGCCGATCCGCCTCATTACCGTTTTGGTGTATCCAAGGTATGGCTGTATCAGGACCTGCGTCTGGTCGCGCTTGATGTGAGTTACCAGGTATCGGATTATCCTCTTTTTCCCATTCCGTTTCTTTATCATCCAATGAGCGGAACCGGATTTCATACAGGATTGGGCCGGGACACAAGGGTCGGCTGGTTTATGCAGATTGCCAATTTCAGCCAGTTTTTTTCCCTGCCTATAGACTTGACTTTTGACTATTACCAGAAACTGGGTATTGCGTCAATTGGGAGAAAGAATATAAAAACTACCGATTGGTCTTTGGATATTAAATACGGAATCGCGTACGATAAACCGTTACAACTATCCGGGTCAGGTGCATGGGTTAATACTGTTGATGGTAATCCTGAAGTTCCTGATACCGGCCTTTATGGAGACTGGAAGAGGGAGCTGCGCTGGAAATTTGATGTCAATCAAAAACTAAGGCTCTATCACGATACTAAAAACAAGAAGTCAGGACATACTGATATTTCTTTTAACTTTGATATAAAAAGTGATCTTAGCTTTGAGTCTGATTTTGAGAGATACCGGGTTAAAAATATAGACATTGAGAAACTTTTAAAACGTGATGAGATAACATTTTTTAATCAGGGAGCCCCTTCCGGCAGAACCTGGCGTTTGGCTGTAAGTGACAAGAGGGGCGGTTCTACACTGAATTTATCTGCCGGCTGGGTATTCAGGTATATAGCAAATCCCGATAGTAAAAATACGTTTGCAAATGATGCTTATATATATAAAAAGAGCAGCATAACCCTTCCCAAGGTATCTTATGGTTTTTCCGGAACAATCCTTTCCAGTGTTAAAGCCATTTCAACAAATACCAACACTTCTTCTACTAACGCGGCAGGCAAGACGAATGTTTCACCTGCTAAAAAAACGGGAAGTGGTGTGGATATACTTTATCTCGATGAAAAGAGCAGCCAAAAACTTCAGGAAAAGAAAAATCTTGTAAATTATTCATTGAGTTACAATGCATCCATTGGTTTTGATCAGCTCAAAAGGTATTCGGATCAGGATGAATCATTAATAGAACAGCGATACAATAGAACCCTTTCAATCAGTATACCCGGGAGTTTAAGCATTGGTATTTTTAAGGTATCAATGAGTTTTGGTTTAAGGGATACTGATCAATGGGGATCTTCGGGTTTAGAAATTACCAATACACAGCAGGATATTCTTAATCATCAATATGCAATGGCTACTAAAACAGATATCACTGAGAGTTTTTCCATTGGCCTGTCTCATTCTGCGAATAAGGGGAAGATAACAGAATTCGGATTTAATTTTTCAGCCGGTCATAGTCTTGGCTATACCATATCTGATATAGTTACAACAGGGAACCAGTACAATAAACTCCATCGTAATTCTCTGAGTTTTAGTGCAAGCCTCAATTTTTTTAAAACAAGTATTAGAACCAGCGCTGCCTACGACCTTTCGGTATTGCAGGATGAAACAAGAAGCGCCGGACGGGACAGGTTTACAAGCAGCGGACCAATATCAATTTCATTCAGTCCATTTTCCTTTATGAGTATCTCAGAGTCATATAATTTTTCCATAAAAAATAATAATGCTACCGGGAATACTCTTGGTTTATCCTTTAATTTTGGTGATTTCAGACTTCCCCTAATAGAAAAGATCAGCGGACTTAAATTTGGTATCAACTGGAATCATAACTACAATAGTATAGGCAGCGGCAGTATTACTTTTTCAATGAGTTTTAACGCGAAAATAAACGATCTCTGGAAGCTGGCCTTCAATCTAAATTCGAAAAATAATAAACTCTACCTGTATTCACAAAAGACTGCTGCATTATATGGGCAGGAGTCAAAGAATTTTTTTACTGATCTTGCAAAATCCCTTATGTTCTGGGATACGGATGCTTTAAAAGAAAGTGATTTTAAAATTCAAAGTTTTGGATTTACTTTGACTCACGACCTGCATGAATGGGAATTAAAGATGGCTTTTCAGGCTAATCAGACTTTCAATAACCTTCAGGGAAGACATTTTTCATATTTCAATCTGAATTTTAATGTTTCCATTACCATGAGGCCTAATATCGGTATTAAGTACCCTGATCAGCATTTTAAATATGCCCCTAATGTGGCAGGAGAATATGAGAGTAAACTCAATCCATAATTATCGTCGGTTCTAATAAGTCTTCCAGAGCTTATGTTAAGCGGCGTAGTTAGCTTGTTTAACAATGTGTCGACGTAATGGATTGTAGGGAGATTCTGTAAAAAATGTCTGTGAGGATTATTTGCAATTTAAAGTAGAAGCTGTCTGCAGGGATACTAACGCGAGAGCCGGGGTTTTAAGTCTGCCCAATGGAGATGTAGATACTCCGGTTTTTATGCCGGTAGGAACTAATGCGACTGTCAAGACGCTGCTTCCGTCCGACATAGAAGAACTTGGTTATTCATTGATTCTTTCAAACACATATCATCTTTACCTGCGTCCCGGTGAGGACGTAATTACCAGGGCACAGGGTCTTCACTCATTCATGTCATTTAAAGGTAATATACTGACAGACAGCGGCGGGTTTCAGGTATATTCTCTTGCCCGGTTTAGAAAAATGCATGATGACGGTGTTGAATTCCGCTCTCATATAGACGGCAGTCTTCACTATTTTACCCCTGAAAAGGTGGTTAATATACAAAAAACCCTGGGTTCACAAATAATGATGCCTCTGGATGAATGTACTGCGGCAGGAGTTGGGTATGAGACTGCAAAACAGGCAGAAGAGAGAACCTATCAATGGGCAGTACGTTCAAAAGAAGAATTTGACAGGAGATGTGATCCTGATAAACAAAGTATCTTTGCTATTATACAGGGTAATATGTTTCGTGACTTGAGAAAAATCAGTCTGGAGAGACTTGCTGATCTTGACTTTCCCGGATACGCAATCGGAGGTCTTTCCGTGGGTGAACATAAGGATGATATGTACGGAATTCTTAGTCAGATTGCGCCCAATATGCCTTCATCTAAACCGCGTTACCTAATGGGCGTCGGAGAGCCGGTGGATTTATTAAACGCCGTTGAGCATGGCATTGATATGTTTGACTGCGTGCTGCCCACAAGAAATGCCAGAAACGCGTCTGTTTTTACATTAAATGGCATAATTTCACTCAGAAATGAACGTTTTAAATCTGATTTTTCACCAATTGATGAAACCTGCGGATGTACAGCCTGCAAAAAATTTTCACTCTCCTACATGAGACATTTATTTAAAACCAAAGAAATACTGGGTCTGATCCTTGCTACAAAACATAATTTGTATTTTTTAAAAAGATTGATGGATGGAGCAAGGGATGCGGTAAAAAACGGGGCTTTTACTGATTTTAAGAAAAAATTTATTGCAAAGTACAAAAAGTAGAATTTTTTATGCTATTTTTCATTAAAAATAACCGATATATATAAGACCTGTATAGAGGCATGCAATATTGCGGATTTTGTTAAAATTTGCATTGGATATTTGCTATTTCCTCTTGACACAGGAAATTGTTCTTAATAAAATGTGTTAGTATACCAATTAAATTTATTAGGGTTTTAAATGTTAACCAATTTACTTTATCTAAAAATTGCCATCACAATGGTGATGATGATTGTGATGCTTTTTGAATGGCGCCGTTTCAAGAGTTCAAAAGCACAAGTGCTTTTCTTAATTTTTGCCGTAATGTTTTTAAAAGAAATTGCATTCGTAATCAGGTTATTTAGTATTCCATTTGCGGACCTTCTCAAAGGTGTTGAGGAATTTGCTCCTGTAAAAGACAATATAATCAATAACCTTGGGAAGATTTTTGAAAGCAGTAATGAAGCTCTGCTCCCGGTAAAGGCAAGCCTTGATAACCTGATAATGGTCTGGCATTTTATTGAAGTTTTCTTTTGTATTATTCTTTTCCATCTTGTTCATTTATGGGTGAGTCTTGGTGAAAAAGGGAAATTCAGGAAAGCATTTACAATTATCAATACGCTTCTCCTTGGAGCAGCGGTTTTCTTTGTGGGAAAATCCGGCACTTATTCTTCATACAAATGGATCTTTACTGTATGGCAGTCAGGGCTTTTATTTTCAGGGATCATTCTTATCGGGAGAATATACAAATATACTTTTCTTGATTTAAAGTATCTTATCGCGCATAAACTGGCTATTTCTTTTGCCTTTGTACCCTTTATACTTTTTTATTTTCTAAATACAATTACACCATTCATAAATAAGCCGTTTTCCATGGTTTTTCAGATAACCGGTATAATAAGCCTGTGTGTTTTTTCTTATAAATTTATGCATTTTTCATTAGATTCGATTCGCAACAAGGTTGTTGAAATACGTAAAGAACGATCGCTTGTTATTACTCTGTTACAGGATATCGGTCATGCAATGGCTGAGAATTTAAGCCAGGGAATTGTGATGGAGCGTATCATTAATGCTGCTTTAAAATCTACGGACGCCAGAACAGGGTGTGTACTTCTTATTGAGGAGAGAACTAACTCACTTGGGGTAGAGGTTGTTACCGGATTTTATCCCCCTGTAACAAAGATGGATCTTGGTAATTTAACCAAGGAGAAATTCCTGATTGAAAAATTTAAAAGTACCAGAGTTAAAATTGGAGAATCCTATCTTGGTAAGGTCGCTGAAACAGGCGAATCTCTTTTTATCCGGGATGCAAAAGATGATGACAGGATAGAACAGACAGCTAAGGGATTAATGGATATAAGGACAGTCATTACTGTGCCTCTTAAAATACAGGATGATATACTTGGTGTTATGTCAATTATAAACAAAGAGTCCGCACCGGTATTCTCAGACGCTGACTTTTCCCTTATGGAAACGCTTGGTGATCAGGCTGCCATAACCTTGAACCAGGTTAAGCTGTATCAGGAAATGTTGGAGAAAAAGCAGTCTGAAAAGGAACTGAGTGTTGCCGGTAATATACAGATGGCCCTTCTTCCTACAGAATTCAAAGATTATGATAAAATTGATGTCAGCGCTTTTTCACATGCAGCTAAGGGTGTGGGTGGTGATTACTATGACCTTATTGATTTTGGTAACGGCAAAGTTGGTATAATAATGACTGATGTTGCCGGTAAGGGAGTTCCGGCTGCCCTGATCATGGTTATGATCAGATCGGTACTGCGTACATATGCCAAGGAAGACCGCGAAGCACGAGACGTTATAACAACTGTAAACAATACTATTGCCGGAGATGTTACTGAAGAAAGATATGCTACAATGTTTTATTTTATTTTCGATTCTGAATATAAGATATTAAATTATTGTAATGCGGCACATGGACCGTTATTATTATACAGAAGTAATCTTGATTCATTCGCATTACTTGATACAGAAGGTATGCCGGTAGGAATTCTGCCCGATGTAGAATATGGTCAGGAGTATACAAGTCTTCATTCAGGAGATATTGCGGTTCTTTATACAGATGGTATTACGGAGGCAATGAACCTTAACAGGGAACAGTTTGGTCTTGATCGTGTAAAAAAGATAGTACGTGAAAATAAACACTTGCGTGCCAAGGAATTAACTGATATGATATATGAACAAGTAGAAGAATTTGTCGGTGCTGCGCCGCAACATGACGATCAGACACTTTTATTGATGAAGGCAAAATAAAATGCATCTGAGTTGTAATAACTAAGGAGGAGTTTTTATGGACATTACAGTCCGAGAGAACGATGGTATTGTTATTTTAGACATTAACGGGGAAATTGATCTTTATAATGCTCCGGATATCAAAGAAAATATCAAAGGGCAGATGGAAGGCGGCAAAACTAATATTATTATAAATCTTGATAAAGTTAGCTACATTGATTCTTCAGGGATTGGTGTATTGATTTCCTCCTTGTCAAATCTTAAAAAAGCCGGCGGAAGCTTGAAGATTATTAATGTTTACGCGTCAGTTCGAAAAGTGTTTGAATTAACAAAGTTAACCAGTTTTTTTGATATATATGATAGCGAAGAGGAAGCTCTTACAAGCTATAATGCTTAAAAGCTGAATTTGTTTTTTAGACGAAAAAACGGGTTAATTTTCAGTTTGCCTTGTTAAGGCTGCTGGTTAAGCTGATTTGGTTTTTATATAATAAGAAATTTTGGCATTTATGATAAAATTACAAGAAATTGCTTTTATAAGGTCCTGAAATGAGGGAGGGAATTAATATGATGACTAGCAGGGTTTCCATGATTAGAAGTTTGGCAGCCGGATTGACATTTCTTTTTTTGGCTTCGTGCAACGAGCCTATTCCTGGTAAAGATTTGCAGTCTGCAAAGAGGTCGATAGCTGTGGCTGAAGCCGCGAAGGCAAAAAAATACGATCCGCATAACCTTGATTTGGCCAGACAAAACTATAAAAATGCTCTTAAGTTAGTAGCAAATGATGATAACGCGGACGCGCGAAAAAAGGCGTTAGACGCAAAACTGAAAGCCGATCTGGCTACAGAGAATTCAAGACGTCTTCTCGCAAAAGAAACTATTAATGAAGCCGCTAAGCTTGTAAAACAGGCTAAACAAAAAAGAGCCGGATTTTTAGCCAATGTACACCTTAAAAGGGCTATAATGAAGCTCAATGAAGCCAGAAAAAAATTCGCAAATAAGCAGTGGATTGATGCTTATACTTCCGCTGAAAATTCCAAAGAAGCTTCCGGTAAAGCTATTGATATGGCTAACAGAAAAATGGCCGAACTAAACAAGGCCATTAATAATGCTGATTTGGCAATAAAAAGGGCAGATTCAAATTCTGCTGTTAAAAAATATGCCCTTGATAAATTAAAAGAATCCAAAAAGATTTTTGGAAAGGCTGTGGATAATAAAAAGAAGGTTGACGATCCTAACGGTAATATATCTTCAGATGATCCGGCAGTTAAAAATAAACTGGCAGAAGATGCCTATAATAATGCTTTAAAAGGCGCATATGATGCTGAAAAAAATGCAAATGATGCGGTA
>JAGLSM010000050.1 GCA_023135745.1 Spirochaetota bacterium
TATGAATAAAGGTTCGTTTCATTTGAGTAATAAAAGAGTACCAAAAGATTTGCCCGGGAAGAAAAGAATCTGTGTCCGGGATATTACATCGGCTGAATACGAGATTATTTTTGCCAGAAGTCCTGTTCTTCCTTCGCGGCAGTCCAGGAAAGGATTGTCTCTGTTATGGAGTAATTTAGTTTATGATTTCACTTGTTTTTACAGGAGCCTGATTCAGGGCGAGAAAGCTTCTGCCTCCGGTCTGGCTATGCTTTTTGTTCTAATGACAGCATTTATGATACGCGGGATGTTTTTTACCGGCTACTCATTTTCTGACGATTTCGAGTACGCGCATTACGCGGGAGATATTCTTGACGGCAGCTATAATTTAAAGGCTTTGGGATTAAAGGCCTTATCACGAACCGGAGATGTTTCATATATATACGGATTCCGTTACGGTATGCTGTTCCCTATTATTTTATTCGCGAAAACAATTGGGGCCCATCCCGACATAATTGCCGGATATTCTCTGCTGCTCAATCTTCTTCAGATTGTTTTTTTGTATCTTATTCTAAAAAAATTCTTTGGTGAAAATATTGCTCTTGCCGGAGCGATGATACTTGCTCTTATGCCTCATGATATACTTTATTCATCAACAGTGCTTCCGGACACAGTGCTTCCGGCGTATACAACAATTTCTCTATACTTATTTATCTGTGCTCAGGATGCCCGTAAAAGATTGTCAAAAATTTTGCTGTATCTTCTTACCGGATTGTTTTTTGCAGCTGCTTATTATACACGCCTTTACGCTGTTTTTATGCTCGGCGTATTTTTTTTATTGATGTTCTACAGAAAAAAATTCGATCCTTGGGTGATTTTTGTCGGGATAGGGTTTTTGCTTCCATTTTTCATTATTAATTTTTATATGTATACAAAGACAGGTGTATGGTGGCTCAGGCTCAAAGCTGTTTCCAATGCCGAGTCTGTATTCCGCAGATTCTTTCCGGTTAAGGATGTATTCAGGTATACCACTTATTTTTTCAGACAGCTGTTTGAGACGGACCGTTTTATTCCCTTTGCGCTTTTGGCTCTTGGCGGGGCAGGCACAATGGCAGGGTTAAAAAATAAGGGGCGATTTATCCCGCTCTTCTGGTTTGCCGGACTGTTTTTTATTGCTGAATTTGGTACAGCACGAATTAGTGAGTACACGATGATACATAAGCTGCCTCGTTTTATGACAATGCTTTCGGCTCCTCTGGCCGGATGCGCGGGGGTATTGATAGGGAAGCTTACTTCAAAGAAGGCGCTGATGTATTCTGCTGTGTTTCTGTTTTTATTTTTTGTGTTTTTGTCAATCCGCTTTGATGTGCCTGTTTGGGGGATAAGACCATGAATAAAACGATGCTAAAAAGATTTTTTTCCATCAATAATATCAGTATTGCCGTCATATTATCTGCCTTTTTGTATATTTTGGTTTTTTTCATTAATAAACCTTATAGCAGCCGTGCCGCTCTTCCTGTTTACCTGAAGAAGGCAGGCAGGATGATCTTAAAGACAAGGATAAAACCCGGATCTTCATTCAAAGTAATAAAAAAAGACGGGAACTATATCCGTGTTTCTTATGGGGACGCAGAGATGGGCTGGATTCTTGCAAGACGCTTTGATTATTCTGCCAATTTTCTGCAGGGGTTTTTTATGCATACTCTTTCCCGGAGTTATAAAAAAAATGAAAGACCCTTCCCAAGGGAGAGACATACTACCTGGTACGCTGAAAAATGGAAGGGTTATAAACGCGCAAGTACAGATATATACTGGCGCATCATTTTTCCTTTTTCTCTTCTTATAGGGCTTGCATTTGTAATGGCAAATAAAAACAGTATTATAAAGACTCTTGCTTCTGTTATGTTTTTTTCCGTTATGACTCTATATGCTTTTCATATTATCGGAGAAGAAATGACGAGATTCGATGATAATTCGGTGCTTTTTCGAAGACTTGCCTTAAAGATACCGCAAAGCTACAAAGGGGTGATTTATGCTCCTGATTATGTTTGGCTGATCAGATTAAGAGCCTTCCTGGGTATTAAAAACAAGGTTATGTATCTTGGAAACGCTAATCCTGTGATAGTGAGAGGTTCCTATGTTGTTTCAGGTCCCGCAGGAACTCCGGGATGGGCATGGGGGAGAGCAAAGGGATGGAAATTTCTCTCACGGTATGGAAACGCTAGATTGTATTATGTAAAAAACAGATAGAAAGACTAATTTTTTAGTATAAAATTCAAATTTTCAAGTAAATTTTCTCTATTTTTCCTTGACAAACCATCCTTAAATATCTTATTCTAAGAACCTGTTTAGTTTAATTTGCCTGTAATTTTTAACTGGATTTGTCTTTTTTTAAGTTTCCGTAACAAATGGATGTTAAAAGTGTCTGGTTATATAGGGCAAGCAATAAAAGACAAGGAGAAGGATTATGAAAAAAAATTATTTATTGATTATTGGAATCTTGATAATGGCAATGTTCCTTTTAAGCGGTACATCATTGTTGGCTCAAGATGATGATGATGATGATGATGATGATGGAGGATCTGCCTATGTAAGATTTAGAATGTCATCAAAATGTTCTGTTGCTCATGTAACTATCTACCGTTACAAAGCCCGCAATGGACGTGCTATCACAAGCACACAAATTAAAGTCGGCAAGATTTTGCGTGGAAAATCAAGAAAATTCCGTGTTCCTGCTAATACAAGCCTTTACATCCAGGGTTTCAGGATTTGGAAAGGTCACGGTTACTATCACGCTTCAAAAGTAGTAAGAGTAAGCTCAGGAAGAACCAGAACTGTCTATCTTAATCCCAAACAGACAAAAAGATGTTTAAAGGTGAAACTTACAAGTTCTTCAAAGATCGCGTGGGGAAAGCTGTATGTTGACGGCGTTTATAAAGGAAAAGTCAGAAGAAGCAGATATAAACTCGTATATGTACCCACTAATAAAAGACATATTTTAAGATTAAAAAGAACTTATAAAGGAAACAGATACGAGAGAAAAAAGAGTCTTTATGTTTCACGGCATAATGATCCTAAAACTGTATTCATGCATCCAATAAATAAAGGCGGAAGTGACGACGATAGTTAATCCGTCCCTTTTTTAAAAGTTAAAAAATATAATAAGAAAACCGTCTCTTTAATGAGGCGGTTTTTTTTATACAGAAATAGGTTTTATATAATTACATTTTAGCCCATGGTAGAAAAATCATTGGGAAATTTTCTATGAAACGTACTGATGTGCTTGTTATTGGTTCCGGCGCTGCCGGACTTACTACGGCAATTTATCTTGCGAAACTTGGACGGAATGTCACGGTTCTCGCGAAATCTGAAGATTTATCAGAGTGCAATACCAGATACGCGCAAGGCGGGATCATCTACAAAGGAATAAATGATAATCCGGAAAAACTGGTACGCGATATTGAATACGCGGGCGCCGGACTTTGTTACAATGCATCTGTTAAGGTGTTGGCGGAGGAAGGGCCGAAGCTCGTTGAAGAGCTTCTGATTAAATCTGCGGGAGTGCCCTTTACCGGTCAAAACGGGAAAATGCATCTTACGGCTGAGGGCGGACACAGGCTTAAAAGGATCATCCACTGTGATGATACTACAGGGTATGAGGTTGAGTTCTCATTATTAAAATACGCAAAAACTTTTAAAAACATAAAATTTGAGGCCGGAAAAATTGCTGTGGATTTGATAACAGATCAGCATCATTCCAATAATATGATGGCCCGTTACAAAAATCCTGAATGTTTCGGTGCATATGTCTTTGATACAAAAAAGAAGTCTGTAGTTACCTATCTGGCTGTTTCTACTGTGCTTGCGACCGGGGGGTTGGGGAGAATATATCTTCATACTACAAATCCTGAAGTCGCGGTCGGCGATGGATACGCGATGGCACAGAGGGCCGGCGCGGACCTGATAAATATGGAGTATACCCAGTTTCATCCTACCACTCTTTTTCACAGAGACGCGAACAGGTTTCTGATTTCTGAAGCAGTCAGAGGTGAAGGAGGCATTCTTGTAACTCAGGACGGCCGGAAGTTTATGAACAAGTATCATAAAATGGGTTCGCTTGCTCCGAGGGACGTTGTTACAAGGGGTATATTGGAAGAACTATATGAGCGTAATGAACAGTTTGTATATCTTGATCTGTCATCTATTGATAAGCAAACTCTTTCAACGAGGTTTCCCGCAATCAGGAAAAAATGTGAGGAATATAATATAGATATACTTCATGACCCGATACCTGTTGTTCCTGCGTTTCATTTTTCCTGCGGAGGGGTTCGGGTCAATAGCCGCGGAGCATCGAGTTTGTCCCGTTTGTACGCCATTGGTGAAGTTTCATGTACAGGTGTTCATGGAGCAAATCGACTTGCTTCTACATCTCTTCTTGAATGTTGTGTCTGGGGGAAGAGGGCGGCAAATGATATTAATAGCAGATGGGATGATAATAATAAAAATAGTTTACCAAAATTTTCCGAATGGATAGATCACGGTCTTGAAGAGTTCCAGGATCCTGCTCTTATTGCCCAGGATTGGAATACTCTCAGAAACATAATGTGGAACTATGCCGGACCGATAAGGACACACAAGAGACTAAAAAGGGCAATAATTGACCTCAGAAACCTTCAGGAGGATATTGAAGATTTCTACAGAAACACAAAGCTGACACGCTCCACGGTTGAACTGCATAATGGAGTGACTGTTGCGCTTTCAATAGTAAGAGCCGCGATCAGCACCCGGTCCTCACGAGGCTGTCATTATATTAAAGATGAGTAATTCTTCATCAAAACTTACTGTAATCCAAAGGTTAAAAAACTCCGATAATTAGTTATACTAAGGAGTTGGTCATGAAATTTAAAAAATATTTTATTGCGGTTTTTTTAGTTTTTTTTAGTTGTGTGCTGCTAACCGCAAGCTTTACAGATAACCGTTTGTGGAAAACATCAATCGGGCAGTGGTTTCTTAAGAATAAGACATGGGTTACTGATGGGATTAATGCCTCTTTCAGTGTAAACGGTCTTTTTGTAGCGGTATGCAGGACAAATCAGACTCTTGAGATTGTACGTCTCTCTGATCAGAAAAAGGTCAAAATTTTTGATTTTTCAATGATGGACATGAAAAAATACTCTTACCCTGAAGTAGTGTCATTTTCTCCAAATAAGTTATATTTTGCTGTTGCTTTTAATTCCAGAAGACAGGTGATAATCCTTGACAGAAACAAAGAAAAGGTTATTCACAGAATATCATTGAAATTTGAACCGCGTTACCTGAGATTTTCTCCAAGGGGCAGGTTTTTAATGATTGGAAAAGAGCAGGACGCGGATACTTACCTTGCCATCTATGATTTATACAATAAACGATTTTTCTATAATAGGAATATTCCTATTATAGGAGACTTTACCAGAAGTGACAGGTATTTTTATCTGTATAAGTTCGCAGCAACCGGGGGCAGGGTTATATGCCTCAATGCGTTTACCCGCAGAGTAGTAAGAAGAATTCCTATGGGTAAGATATCGGGGCTTGGAAGGCTTCTTTCTATCCGTGTCCTCAGGAGCCATAGGATCGCGCTTGGGTTTTCAAACGCTCTATATATTGCGAAGAGGTTTTTAACAGGGATAGACAGGACATATTTTCCGGGGAATATCAATATCCGCTATATACGGCCCAGTCATGATTCAAGACTTCTGATTATTGGCAACAATTCCCGGAAGAGTATACTGAACTTATATTTGAACAAAACAATTAACATAAATCCAAAAGAACAAACGGGTAACCTGTCTTTCTATCCGGCGGGAAATTTTCTTTTATATTCTGATAAAAAAAACAGAATAACAAAAATCAGAAAACTTGGTATATTCAGATAATCTAAAAATAGATTTCTGAATTTTATATGGACAGTTACTATTATGAATCAGTTACGAGGACATTGAAAACAAAATGTCATATGAATCAGAATCAGTTGCACAACATAGTTTTTTGAAAAAAAATGTAAGATTATACTGTTTTATCAAAGGGATGTTACAAAATCTAACACTGATTTTTGAACAAATTTACATCTGCAAAACTGCTTCTTTTGGTAATTAATCAAGTGCGAGTTTCATTTTCAAAAAACTGGGGTTATGCAACGGTCAATGAGTAAGCTATCTTGCAAGGCAAATTAATAAATAAATTTTTGCTTACAGCGAAAATTTATTAATTAATTCGCTGAAACTCTGGAATCCGAGATATTGATGTAATAACCGCCGCGTGATGAAGGTATTTTCCAACGCTTAATTTGGGGATTGAGCTTTTTGAAGTGATCAATAGACATGTTATACTTCTTTGAAATGGCATATATATTCGCGCCTGATTTTTCTTTTACTTTTTTGAAGCGGTATGGTTTTTTAAATGCTATATCATGGAAACCAAATTGCTCCGGGTTTCTGGCAATTATAACGGCGGCGATAAACCTGGGAACGTATTCCATCGTTTCCTTATAGAGTTTTCCCTTATTGTATAGTCCCCAAAAATCTTTTACCTTATTGTAGTGAAGCTGCATTTTTATATAACTTGCTCCGCTGTTATATGCCGCGAGAGCAAGGTGCCAGTCTTTGAAAGTCAGATAAAGATCGCTTAAATATTTGGCGGCAGCATGTGTTGCTCTTGTGAAATCTCTTCGCTCATCAACCCAGTAATTTATTTTTAATCCGTATCCAAGACCTGTAGTATACATAAACTGCCACATTCCGTGAGCATAGGCCCTTGATGTTGCCTTGGAATTAAATCCGCTTTCAATCAGCGCGAGGTAAGCAATTTCTTTCGGGATTTTGTATTTCTCAAAAATATTTTGTATATGAGGTATGTATCTTGTTGAAAGAGACAGCGCTTTTTTAAAGAAATTACGGCCATTATTTTTATACAAATTTATGAACTTTTTCACGGCATCATTACATGTGACGATATTTAAATCGTTTTTATTTTTCAAATCAATATCGAATACGCCGAGAATCACTTTCCCTAAATTTGAAAATGTTCCGCGCATGTGAACTGCCGATGTAAATCCTGCTATAAAAATTACAACAAATACAGCAATCAATGTTAAATGTCTTTTTCTAAGTGTCACCTGGTTCTCCCAAACCTTTAAAAATAGTAGTTGTTACTATACCTACGTATTGATAAAATTTATTGTAATTCTGCTCAAAAACAAGAAAAAACATGAAATTTGGTCATGAATTCCTTTGATTTTCTAAAAATTACATAAAAAAAGGGAATTTTCACCGAAAATTCCCTTTTTTAACACTATATTATCCGGATTAACTCATTTTTTACAGGAAAAGAACTGTTCCAGAATACCTGCAAAGACTATAAATTACTTTGCAGGTATTTTGTATAATAAAGTGGTTTAGCGGGATTTATCCATCGTCATCATTATAACCATTCTTGCGATGTTAAAAAGCTCAGTTTTTGAGAGTATCCCTCGTACAAGAATTCTATTCTTTTTAATTGATGAATATCCATAGATACCTGAACTTTTACCGGTGAAACGTGAAAGCATTTTTTGCATACCGGATATTTGTTTTTGTTTATCAAAATGCGAGGCATTTTTCAGTACTTCCCCGATGACTTTGAGCAGGGATACATGGAAGATTCCTGTTGAATGATATTGTCCAAAATGCCTTCTTATTTTCATGTATGCTTCGGAGGATTTAAACCCGTTTTTACGTCCTTTCATAATATTCATCATTTCAGTGAGTCTGGATTTTGATTCATTGCCGAATGCAATTAACTCAAATGGGCCAACATGGGAGATTCTTAAAACCATTGATTGGTTCAACAGCTTAATTATTTTCATTGCGTTTGCCGGAGGAGGGTTATCGCCGGATACATTAATTGAGAGCCGGAACAGGTGAACAGGATTATCATTTATCATTTCCGCGTTTTTTGAGAAGGTGAATTTGATAATCCCACCCTCACGTTTTGCTTTTTTAATAAATTCACTGTTTTGAAGTGTCCGAGCGATTGTGTTAAACATTGCAATAGAGCGAAGTTTTGATTTTGATTTAAGAACTGCGGCAAAATTAAGGCCGGCAGATCCTTTGCCGGGAAGAAATGCGGTTGAGATTTCATCACCGTATATACGGGGCAGTTCTTTTGCTATTGAGTTAATCAGCCCGGTTGTATTTTTTCCAATTATGTTTTCATATATGGGAAGAATCATGGATATTAATTTGGAGTATGATTTAAAGTTCACTTTTGAAGAGGTTATCATAAAACTGTCCGCCGGAAGAATCTGAAGAGTTTGAAGACTGCCGTCTCTGATGCCTTTCGTCATGTCAGCAAGCCAGCCTTCTGGTACTGTATCAATGGCGTAACCAAAGCCGATTCCTCTTCTGTCGAGATTAAGGGCAAAATTATAATTTTTTATCTGGTTTATCATATCAGTATAAAACTTAATTACTTTATTCAGTATCTTTAGATTATCACGCATCGGTAATTTATATTTCAGCTTGGATAAGGAGCTTGTTATCATTTTTTTTAAGATGGAATTATCGGCATAGACACTTATGCTGTAGTCTTTAATCATATTAACACGTTTTCTTTTGCCTGATAATACTTCTCTAAGACCTTGCCGCGAAGACGCTATTATGGCATAGCCGTTTTTATAGGAAATCACCGTTTGTTTGTTTTTCTTATGTATCATAAGAGCTGTCTTTGATTTAAATATTCCAATATCATTAATCGGAAGAAAAATTACAACCGAGTTTTTAATTTCTTTTCCCATATGCATTATAAATGCTATTTCTCTATTTATATCGATACCCGGAAAGCCGGCTGAACCGAATAAATTCATTGAGACAAGGTTTGCGATTGCGCCGGGATTGAATTTTTTGCCGAATAATGCGGCGTATCGTTCCACCTGTGTGAATAATGAATTAACCTTATTTATTTGAACGTATATCGCGCAGTTTTTTGTTACATATTTCTCTGTTGATGCATTAATTGAAATGGTAAAAAGTAGTAAAAGCAGGCTTATTATTATTTTTTTCATTGATGGCTCCTGATTGTTATGTACAATATAAACTACAATGTTAAGGTAAATATGTCACTTATTTTAGAAGGAATTTGTCCCGTGCTATCGCATCGGGACAAATTCCTTCCAGGTAAAATTTACGTTGCATGATCGTTGCAGAACCTGATTTTTTTGAAAATGCAAACTCGTATAGAATTAATTACATAAATAAAATGGTTTGTAGAAGTGAAATGTATTGGATATTGAATCTTTAGTCACTCAGGCAGTGCATTTTTCAAAAAAATCAGGTTGTG
>JAGLSM010000500.1 GCA_023135745.1 Spirochaetota bacterium
TTCTATAAGGATATTACAAAAGCTGAAAACAAGGTTCTTGATGAAATTCTAAAAAATTCAAAGAACGCGAGAATCTATCAGGAAAAATTCCTAAAAAAATTAAGAATTCTTGATAAAATTCCTGTGATCAAAACCTCAAAAAGTTTTGAAAACGATTTGTTTTCAAAACTAAACATAAAAAAACAGGAAACCTCCGGGTGGTACGAACGGATGTTTGGAATGAATGGCGGCTTGCGTTTCGCTGCAGCTTCTATTCCACTGCTGATAGCATCGTGGATTATCCTGCGTGGATTCATAGTACCTGCCTATAAAAGTGTTTCTGCTCCTGAGGATTACAGTACCAAAATAAAAACCGGATTAACCAGACTTGACAGGAGAATAACCAGGAAAATCAATAGGTATTTTCTAAAATTAGAAGATGCTCCCGGGAGTGTTAAAACAGAAACAAAAATTATATATAAAAATATCAACATCATTAAAAAAATGAAAAAATCATTGCCCTTGCTTAAAAGGAGTGAAAAGAGCAGGTCATTAAAATTGAAAATTGCTGATTTAAAAGAGAAGAAAAAAACAAGCCGTATAAAGAAAGATTCATTTGACGATAAAATACGAATGAGGGGAAGTGCAAAAACAGTAAACCGCAAAAAAGTTGAAAGCGATAAAAACAAAAGCCTCGGTGGATCAGCCCAAAAAAAATCAGGCACAATAAAGAAAAAGGAAGTAAGCAAGAGTCTTGAAAGAAAGTCTGATAAAGCTCAAAAACCAAAGGCAAAGAAAATGCCGCTAGTCCGCGATGAGGAAAAACAAAGATCAGTTCTTCAGTTCTTTAAAAAGAAAAAAAAGGATAATACTCAACTTCTTTCAATTATTAATCAGACTGTACCCGGTGAAGCCAGGGTCAATATTGTATTGTCTCAACCCGCATCCTCAAACCGTTTTTATTCACACATTAAAAAAATTAAAAAAGTCATAAAACCCTTGCTGCCGAGGAATGTAAAAATCTCTCTTAATTTGTCAGTTTCAAAACCTGAATCAGATAAAAAGGATACAAGAAGAAAGAGCAGAACTACGGTTCTTTTATTGTGGGTTTTTATTGAGCTATTAATAAGGATTTGGCTTGTCTACGATTTAAAAAAGAGATCTGCAGGAAAATCTCTGTA
>JAGLSM010000501.1 GCA_023135745.1 Spirochaetota bacterium
TTTTGTCTTCCAGATAGATCAAAAGTGTTAGTTGTAACTTGGCCCGGAGTATCCAGGTCTTTGAAAGAGTAGAGGATGAGGTAGTCCATATTGGACTCTTTGTTATTAATAAGTTCTCCGGTCAGAATTGCTCCGTATTTAACATAACCGGCGTTTTTTCTTACAAGAGATTTGTCAAATGCTTTAAAGGAAAACTGGTTGTCGCTTCGCTGGCTGAAGACCTTTATCTGGCTTGAATGGCCGAGAAAGTTAAGGTTATAGCCAAGTACAGCTGTCGCATATCCAAAGGATCCTGCTTCGAGCAGGATTGATCCGATACCGATTGCCGGTTTAGTCACCAGATTGATGATTCCCGATGTACCGTTGCCTGAGTATAGAGAAGACGCAGTGCCTTTGATTATTTCAATTTTTTCAAACATAAATGGTGAAAAGAGGGAGAGGTCAATGGTGTCGAGGTCAGGGTCGTTCATCTTGAATCCGTTAAGCAAGGTTAAGGTTCTTTTCCCTCTTAATCCCCTGAATGAGGTTGTCTCTACAGCTCCAGGTGCTCCATAAGATATTGATGTCAGTCCGGCGGATTTTTTAAGCGAATCCGACAGGGTTGTAGAATTAGCGTCAGGATAGATAATTTCTGCGTCCGCGCTTGTCTGACTTACAAGCAGAGGACGTCTGTTTGCTGAAACTACGACAGGATCCAGCTGTGATGGTTTATCCGCGGCAATGACGGACAGTGCCGTAGACAGAATTAAAATTGTAGAAAGTAAAATAGTGATTTTTTTCGGGGTAGTATGCATAATGCTACCTCCTTTATTCCCGAAAGGATGGTTGTTTATAACAGGTAAGGTATCCTGGCTTGAGCTTCATTCTTGACCGCGCCTTCCCATTCGTACCTTGCGGTATCGAATAGTGGCTGCTTGCGGTTTTGTCCACTCTTACAGTGACGGGTTCGCCCGGGATTTACACCCGGTTCCCTTAAACGGACAACGCCGTTATCCTGTTATATCTTTGAATACTAAGTTAATATACTGGATGAGACAAGAAAATTTAATTGGAGATTGTGACCAAATCGCTGTTCTATCATTAGTTATGTTATAGAACGGTTGAGTAGACTGAGAA
>JAGLSM010000502.1 GCA_023135745.1 Spirochaetota bacterium
CGAGAATAAAATAACAGGTTATTATGGTATTTATCCTGTTATTAAGCTAAGCGGGGAACTCCAGCGTAAAGCTCTTAATGAGGGGTTCATTATTTCAGGAAATGGAGTTATCTTTATATCATCTGTTCATGATGAGAAGCTTATCCATAGATTTACAAAATTTTTAAATAAAAATTGAGGAATAATAAATGGCAAGGATAATTCTTGCGGGATTTTCTGTAATGCTGAGCATATTTACATTTATATATGTAATAAGACTTGATGAGAGGCTTGAAGGATCCCAATCAAATATAAGAATTTATACTGAAACAAATACAAATCAAACGACGTTAATTACAACAAATGAATCAACTATTCTAACCAATGAGGTTCGTACAAATCAACAACTTAATGATGGATATAGAATATCAACTGATATTTTAGATAAAGATTCTGATACATCCACGTATTATAATGAGGGTTTTACCGGTCAGAAGATACCGGTACTTTGTTATCATCGTATCGACAAAAAAGCGCCGGATATTTTTTATGTAACAAAAGAGAAATTTAAATGGCAGATGGAGTTTATTAAAAAGAATTACAATGTTATTTCAACAAAACGTCTGGTGGATTATGTAAGATACCATAGCGGTTTAAAAATGATTCCGGTATCTATCCCTTCGAATGCTGTTGTAATCCAGTTTGATGATAACTACCGGTCTGTATATAAAGAAGCTTATCCAATTTTAAAAAGGCTGAAATTGCCCTGGACATTTTTTGTTTACAAACACCATCATAGACCCAATAGAAGGGTTGACCTTGTGACCATGGCAAGAAACGGTGTTGATATTCAGTCTCACAGTATGACGCATCCTTTTTTTCATAAGCCCGGAAGAAGACAAAGTTTTAAAGCTTATCTGTGTGAAATGAACTGGCAAATTGGCGGATCAAAAAAGTACCTGGAAAAGATATCAGGAAGACCGGTAGTGTATATGGCATACCCTTTTGGTTCCTACAGTGATCTTGCAATTAAACTTTGCCATAAGTATTTGTATCAGGGGATGTTTGCCGCTGATGGAGGATATGCCACAAAGAAATCCAACCCGAATTTCATAGAACGTATTCTTGT
>JAGLSM010000503.1 GCA_023135745.1 Spirochaetota bacterium
TGGGTTCTGAAAAAAATTTTCATATATCTCTATATGAATCTGCTCTTTGGGAAACCAGTCAAAATATTGGGTTAAATTTCTATGATAAAACCCCAGATCTAGTAATTGCGGAGACTTAATTAATTCTGATTCAAAATTGCTGCCAAATTTCCCTAATCTTTTAAGTAATAGGTAATAAGAAAAAACAACATCGACGGGATTTCGAAGAAAGGCAATTATCCGTGTATTCGGAAAATGTTTATGAATACGATATGCAGTGCTTGGGTCAAAATAATATAAAGGTGAAAGTTCGCCAAGTTTAGCTTTTGATGGTGCAGATTCAAATATTTTTTTATAATAAGTTATTCCTTTCGAATATTTATGTTCAAACTGTAAGATGTGTCGATCATTAAAGAAATGGACCTCCTTGGTTGGCGGTATCCATATTTGGGGATGTTCATTTAAAGCTTTTGATAGCCAGGTTGAACCAGAACGTGGTGCACCAATATAAATGAAATCAATAAAATTGTCTCTGTTTGAAGATGCCATTTAAGTTAACTAAAAGCTGCAACCTGAATATTTTCCAACTTCCCTGGCACTATTATTACAATCATATAGAAAATATGTTAAGGGAGAATAGATTATTGTTATAACCAGGAGATCACACGGTAAGATTTATTCTATTGCTAAAACACCCGCTTGTCAAGAATACAAGGATAACCATTCGTTGCACTCGTGGCTTACTCATGGCCAGCCAGCCAGAACAATAATTGGGTGCGCAAAAACAGTCATAGGAAGCATCAAATGGTGTCCTGAGTAATATGTGAGGCTGCTGACAGGCGGGATTTGGAAAAGAGAGAACGGGAAGAACAGAAAAAATCTGAATCAAAGCAATAGGGAGGTGCTCTATGAAAACATCTCCGTTTATAATTTAACCATTGCCTCTTATTTAAATCTACAGGCTCCGGCGAAAATTCGAATACTCCGCGAGTTTTGCAAAGGCTTTAGCTGCCCTGACAGGGTCAGGAAAAAAGGGAATCCCGTTCTTGCATAATTTTTCGTAGCCCTCAAGAAGAATCTCTAGGGGCATCATGACACAGCCAACAACGGGTTTTTCGACCTCTTCAA
>JAGLSM010000504.1 GCA_023135745.1 Spirochaetota bacterium
TCTTGGTTTTATAAATTCATCGTTTTCATCTTTTGAATAAGCATCTTTAACAGCGTCATATATTGTTGCGAAACCTCCGTCCCCGTTTCCTGAGATCAGAAGATCATAGGCAAGCTTGACTCTTTCCCATCGGTTATCCCTGTCCATCGCGTAGTATCTTCCAACGACCGATCCGAATATTCCGACACCGTGTTCATTAATAGCGTCTTCAACGACTTTGATATATTTCTCAGCGGATCTTGGCGGCGTGTCCCTGCCGTCAGTAAAAACATGAATCATGAGTTGTTCTTTTTTTAATCCGAGTTTTGATGCCAGTTTAATTACAGCTATGAGATGGTTATTGTGGGAATGTACACCCTGGTCCTGAACCAGTCCCCATGTATGTACTATTGTATTGTTCTTTTTTGCTTTTTCTATTGCCTTGATTAATGTCTCTTTAGAAAAAAATGAATCATCATCAATGGATTTGCTTATCCGTACAAGCGACTGATATACGACTCTTCCGGCACCCATGTTGAGGTGGCCTACTTCGCTTGAACCCTGATTGGATGGAGGCAGTCCGACATTTTCTCCGGAAGCTATGATGAGGCTTGTCGGATAGTTTTTTATATATGAATCATGGTTTGGGGTCTTCGCGTTATAAATCGCGTTATATTTAAAATCCGGATTGTAACCCCATCCGTCTCTTACAATTAACATGTATGGTCTCTTTGACATAGTGAATATCCTTCTGGGCACCTCTAAAAACCCGGCACTTCGGCTTTGCTCAGCACAAGCTTTGGAGGGTTTTAACTACTATTTAGCCCACAAGGGGACTTCCAAATTGAGTTATTAGTGGTCCCCTTATTATTATTTGTAGTGTAATAGATATTATCAATGAGCGGATTAGTCAATAACAAGTGAGGAATTTAATATCCACTTCTTATATTTGATTGCTTTTTTGAGCAAATTTTCGCATTTTTCTGAATAAGAAATCCTTTCATTTCTCCTAACCAGAGGTTTTCACGGGGTGTCGGAAAATTGAAAAGAAATTTTTTTAGACACAGATTTACAAGATTAACAGGATTATAGGGGGAATAAATTG
>JAGLSM010000505.1 GCA_023135745.1 Spirochaetota bacterium
AATTTATTATCTTTTCTGTAATTGCATAAAGGATTTGAGATGGATTACAAAAAAGGTACAGATAGAAATCAACTGCTTCTCTTTAATGAGTGTATTGATAATCTGGTTGATAAAAATAACCCGGTAAGAATAATTGACGCATATGTTGAAAGCTTAAGTTTAAAAAAGATAGGTTTTAAAACTCCTGAAATGAAAACCGGAACGACTCCTTACAGTAATAAACTATTATTAAAAATATATATGTATGCGTACATGAACAAAATAAGAGGCAGCCGCCCAATTGTCCGGGAATGCAAGAGAAATAAAGAAATGATTTGGCTAACAGAAGGTCTAGAACCTTGCTTTAAAACAATAGCGGATTTCAGGTGCAGGAATAAAAAACATATTTAAAGAGTTTTTACTTTTTTGTCATAAGATGGAGTTCCTTTCGTTTGAAACAGTTGCCATAGATGGGACGAAACTACGGGCACAAAACAGTACTAATAATATTTATACACGCAAAGAAATTGATAATGTAAAATTGAGAATCGAAAAAAAGATCACTGAATATCTTGCCATATTAGATGAAGAAGATAAAAAAGAAGGAGACCTTCAACTCAAAGAAGATCAGGTAGAGAAAATACTCAAACGATTGGAAAATGCCAGAAAGCATCGCGATAAAGTCGATAGAATCAAAGGCCAATTCGAAAAAGATCAAGAACTGGAAAAAGTATTTGATACAGATCCTGATTCAAGGTTCCAAAGCGATAAAGGTAAAGTGAGAGCTGGATATAATCCTCAAGCGGCAGGAGATTCAAAACATAACTTATTGATAACAAATGATGTTACAAATCAATCTAATGATTTAAATCAAATGACTCCGATGATTAAAAAAATAAACGATATAAAAGAGGAATTAGAAATATCAAAAAAAACGAATGCACTTTTTGATGCAGGTTATTTTAACGAAGTTGAAATAATGGGAAATAAGGATAATGATCAAGTTAATATACTGGTACCAAGTGTTGCTCAATCGAGAGAATCAAATAATAAATGCAGAAGCAAGCAATCCAAAGAAAAAATACCCATGGAG
>JAGLSM010000506.1 GCA_023135745.1 Spirochaetota bacterium
AAATAGAAGAAATATATACTGCGGACAGCCGGGATGATTCAAATATTTTTTATAATCTGAATTATAACGGGGAAAAGGTGGTTTTTGATATCAAATGGGCCGGCGTATTTAATGAAAATAATAAGAAGACAGCTGTTTTATTGACAATAATTGAGTGTAAAAAAAGAAAACTGAAGGAAGAAGAAATTGAAAGAGCTGAACAAATGGCGGCCCTGGGAGAATTATCAGCAGGAATAGCTCATGAGATAAAAAATCCGCTGACTGCCATAAAGGGTTTTACTCAATTGCTGATGCATAGACTTGATGATAAGGAATTTCTCACGAAATTTGTAAAAATTATTTCAAATGAAGTTATGAGACTGGATGATATTACTGAAAGACTTCTTGTCTTTGCTCGTCCGGATTCATCAGGATTTGAAGATGTTTATATTACGGATATAATTGAGGATACTCTTTTATTGGTTCAGTATCAATTTGAACAATCGGGAGTCAAAATTTATTTTGAATATAATGATAATATCCCGGCTCTTATCGGAAATGCCGCAAGACTCGCGCAGGTTTTTTTGAATATAATGTTAAACGCGCTGCAGTCTATGAAGAATGGTGGAAATTTGGTAATAAATGTAAAATTTAACCATGCTGACGACATCAATGAAGAATCAGTTTGTATTGATTTTATTGACAAGGGAAAAGGTATTGCAAAACAGGATATTAACCGTGTTTTTAATCCGTTTTTTACGACGAAGGATAAAGGTACCGGATTGGGTATGTCAATTACATACAGGATTGTAAAAGAGCATGGAGGTGACATAATTATTAATTCTGTTTCAGGTAAGGGTACAACTGTTAAGGTCATTCTTCCTGTATTAAGGAGGAGTATTGAATAAGATATTAATTGCTGATGATGAGCCTTGGGTTGCTGAGCTTTTATATGAACTTTTAAAAGAGGAATATGAAGTTGTTACGGCGGACAACGGGCTCACTGCCTGGGCGTATATAAAAAGAGAAAAATTTGATATTGTATTACTTGATATCAGAATGCCGCGGAT
>JAGLSM010000507.1 GCA_023135745.1 Spirochaetota bacterium
TTCACAGAATCAGGTATAGAATAAGTACTAAAATCAAAATAATAATTTATTGAATTCTGATTGGAATAAACCGTAACAATATGGGTATTTGATACATGATAAAAAGCAGATATATATATCGATTTGATACCGTTTTCATCTAAAGCATTCGCTGTTACCGAAATACCTAGCCCTCCAGAAATATCAGTATTATCTGTTGGAGCTATAACATTTACGATGGGTCTTACCTTGTCAAAGTTATTATCAGCATAAATATTCTTTATAAAATCCCTTATAGCGAGTATCCAGCTGTTACTTCTCCATCGGAAAAGGTTAAACTTATCGCCTAATCTGAAACCCGTGCTTGTAAAATATAAACGCTTATCACCTATTGAATAATAAGGAGAAGCGTCCTGACCCAGACTGCTTATAAGACCCAGCCTGATGTTAAAGCTTGTAAAATCGGTAACATAAATATCATGCCCGTTTAAACCATCCGCGGAATAGAGAAAGGCGTCAATCGGCAGATCAAGCGCTGTTGTCGGTATCCAGCTGCCGCCTCCGGCCTGAACAGCATTTTGCGGAAAACTGCGTTTTTTAAGGGCAAGGGCGTCAATTCCCGCAGAATCAATCATGTTTATGTCAAACTCATATACATTGAGTTCATATATCCCGGGTAGATTTGTCTGCGCGACAACAAGACCAAACCTGTTGCTTGCAATCTTGAAGGATGGATAAACTGCGTTAGGAGGCAGAACACCAATCACCAAACCGGATAAAGCACCTGCACCCATGCCTACATAAAGATTCATCTCATTCAGTCCGACATGGTTACGGCGGACTTGAAGATCCTTTGTCGTATAAAAAACTACATCGGATTGCAGATTGGTAGACACATTCTGAGGAAGTACAGCAAAATAACGTATAGGGACATTTGTGCCGCTTTGCGCGATATTCTGAATATCCGGTGTAGAAAATACGCCATCAAGAAACATGTCTGCGGTATATAAGCGGTTGATACCGGATCTGTCTGAAGTAAAATACAAGGTGAAATCACTCTGCCC
>JAGLSM010000508.1 GCA_023135745.1 Spirochaetota bacterium
CTTTTTTGCCCGCAAGGATACCTTCAAATTAAGTAAATAGAGGTATCCTTATAAAATACCAAAAATTTTCATTTCTTTTTCCAGAAGCTTCTTTTTGGAATCAGACATTGCAGTAAGGGGCATCCTGATTTCAGATGATATTTTCCCCATTAAATTAAGCGCCGCCTTAACCGGAATAGGATTTGTTTCCAGAAAAAGAGTATTGCTAAGAGCCAGCTGATTCAAGTGAATATCCCTGGCAGAATTTATATCGCCAGTTTCGAAGAATTTTATCATATCACTCATAGACTTTGGAGCTATATTTGCCAAAACAGATATTACACCTGCCCCACCTGCTGCAAGCAAAGGAAGCACAATCGCGTCATCACCCGAAAGAAGACAAAAATCCTCGCCTCTTAAGAGACTGAGCGTTTTACTTGCCTGTTCCACAGAACCGGTCGCATCCTTTAATCCAACAATGTTTTTAAATTCCTTCACCAGTTGTGCTGCAGTTTCAGGCAGCATATTGACAGCAGTCCTACCGGGAACATTGTATAGAATTATTGGAATATCGGTATTCTCTGCAATAGCTTTATAATGAAGATAAAGCCCCTGTTGTGTCGGTTTATTGTAATATGGCGTAATTATCAAGGCTGCATCGGCACCCGCTTCCTGTGCGTGCTTTGTCAATTTTATCGCTGTTTCTGTAGAATTTGATCCGGTTCCCGCAATAACAGGAACCCTTTTGTTTACTTTTTTTATTACGAATTCAATAACAGACTTATGCTCTTCTTCAGTCAGGGTTGCAGACTCACCGGTTGTTCCGCAAGGCACTATCCCGGCGGTTCCGTTATTAATCTGAAATTCTATTAATTCGGATAACTTATCAAAATCTATCTTTCCGCCGCTTAATGGGGTTACAATTGCAACAAAACTTCCTTTAAACATAAAATACCTCCGGATTTAATAATAGCCGCCGGTGAATTATTCCGTACGACGGTCTCTAAGCGCAGCATACTTAACCTGTAAACCAAATAAATTGATAAAAC
>JAGLSM010000509.1 GCA_023135745.1 Spirochaetota bacterium
TTATTTCCTTTTAAATCAAAATAATATTGAGACCTTAGAAGCTTCTCACAGACTGTGTAAATTTAATTAGCAGGAATTCCCATATTTGTATATCTTTAACCTAAGAGGTTGTTGTACAACTTAATTTTTTATCAGGAATCTTGTTCTATGAAAATAAAATCGAAAACACTCTTTTTAATTGCGCTAGTTTTATTTATCCCGGAACTGGTATTAAACGCAGATACGTATTTGAAAGCTTATGAAAAAAAACATTTTCAATACAACAGATACCTGTTTAAAAATTCATATTTATACAAAAAAAAAGGACGTTATTTCTATAAATATAAAAAAATAAAGAAAGGGTATTACAAATCTTCAAAGAGAATTACACGTAAATACAAACATAATTTTTTATTCATTCCCGCGCACAGGGGCTGGATTAAAGAAGTCTATACAAGCGCGAGCCCCAAAGGCTCTTTTGGCAGCGTGCTTCCAATCGGGAAGGAGCGGATAGATAAGTGGTACGCTCTTCCTAATAATTACATTCCAAAAGACCTTATAACTCTTTCCCGGCGCTACTGCAGAATCAGAAGAATTAAAGTCAGACAAGAAGCAGGATACGCGTTTATGAGAATGTCAGATTACGCCGGAAAAAAAGGCATCCACCTATACGGCTTTTCGGGTTATAGATCCTTTTACACTCAAAGATACCTTTTTCTCAGAAGGATAAGGATTGGAAAGGGTATAAAACAGGAAGCAGTAGCAAAACCCGGACATTCTGAACATCAGCTTGGCACAGCTATTGACGTGGTTGGAAAAAAAAGAAGATTTGCGGCACAATCCTCATTCGGTAAGACAACTGCCGGGAAATGGCTTAGAAAAAACTGTTATAAATTTGGATTTGTTTTAAGTTACGGACAGGATAACAAAGTTCCTTCAGGTTATATGATTGAACCATGGCATATAAGATATATTGGTCTTTCCAAGATTAAAGCTTGGATGAAAAAACACATTTATTGATAAACCTAACCCTATCCCTTCCCTCAC
>JAGLSM010000051.1 GCA_023135745.1 Spirochaetota bacterium
TGTGCTAATAATTTACACCTTAGGTCGGAGGTCTGTTTTACAATTTTACTCCCCGGTCTTGCATGAATACTCATGCAGGACCGGGGACTGAATGAGCTTATTTGCCCAACCATATTAACGAACATTTCCATTTTTATGAATTAGCATAGGATCGGGTAGCGTAAAAATAGATTTTTTGTACTTGTTTACAATTCTTATTTTGTTATGTTATTTGATATGAAATTCTTAATAAAAGGAGGTGCAATTGTCTCAAGTAATTATGCAGTTTGTATCTATGCCGTTAGAAGATGATATTGATAGAATCCTGTCAGGCAATGGTCATATAATTATAGCTGAACATTCCAATGTCAGCGAAATATTTTTTGAGAAAGTGTTTCCAAAAGAAACTCATTACAGAAAAAGCGGTGAATCTTCATATTCTGAATATGTTCATAAATATGAAATTAAGGAAATCATTAAATCTGATAAATTTAAACCTGAAGAATTCTTTTGGGTTAGGAATGAACCCAATTATTCACTCTCTGATATAAAAAAGTATCACGAATCAGGTCTTTCAAGATCCCCGGTTATATTAGAGCGTAAACCCAAATATCCTACTAATGGTAAACAAGAGATTCTTTTTATTGAGATAATAAATAAAAAAAATGAAAAATATCCGGAAATCTATAATATCCTTACCCGAGAAGGTCTTGACGCAAAAAAAGAAATTAATGAGATCCTAAACAGAAAAGAAAAAAAGTGGTGGCAGTTTTGGAAGTGAAAGAATTATTATATTCAGTATTCAAACGTAAATTCATGTGCCTTAAAATAAACGCCATATTATTTCTGTCTTATAATAGAAACTGTAGTCTGTATCTATGTTGGAATAGGGATTGGTTCCGCCATAGTTACCAAAACTTAAGCTAATATTCAGGGAAGTGCTATTGCCCAAAGTATAGGATAGTATGAAGTCAATTTCTTTTCTATAATAGCGCTCCATGCTGTTTAAAATTGCATAATAATTATCATTTAAAAAATCATAAATACTCAGGTTTAAAAAAATAAAAAAGGAATCTGTAACTTCATAAGCAAGCTGTAATGCGACATTAAAAAAATAGGCTTGAGTTGATGATCTAAGCATATAGGATACTGAGCCTGTAAAATTTAAATAAAAAAATGTGCTTATAGGATAGCTGAGTTCTGTTTCAAATTTTACATATCCATCATGATCTGTCCCTGCAATTTGTCCATCTTCGGTGATTATTTGGGAATTGTAGGCGTAATTATATCCTAATGAAAGAGTATTTATAAATCCCAATCCTTTATAAGGATAATAACGATTAATTATTTCTTCTATTCTTTTGAAAAGAAAGAAATTTAAGTAGGGTTTGAGTCCGGCAATTTTTTTTAAAATGTTTTCTATATCTTTATAAAAATATTTTTTCCAATAAATACCGGAATTACTCAAAATATTGGACTTGTAATATTTTTGAACATATTCACTTTGTTTATAGATGATTTTGGTTAATTGCTGCAGGATCTTATCCTGTATTTTGATTTTAAGTTTGTACTCTTTTTTAATCATTTTTAATATACGAAATGCTTTGTAATAGGTATCAAGATCAAGAATTCTGCCATAACCTATGCCGGCATCAGCATCAGCAAAAAATTTGGTTGAGATAAAGATATCTCTTACAGAATCAATTTCATTATATGTTTTGTTATAGTAATAATTGATACGCTGAGATGTGGATAGAAAAAGCCCTGATTGGTTTTTTAAATATCTCCTGTAGAGATTCTCTCCTCTGATAGAAACTGATCCATATTGCATGGATGAATTATTGGTTCCTGAAGTGTACTCCTGCTTCCAAGAGTATAAGCCCAATCCTGCACCAGTCTGTAAATGAACCCTATAATATTGGTTGGGTCCGTCCTTCTCTAAACTTAAAAAGAGGCTGTCAGAGAATCTTAATGATTTTCTATTTTCCGATAATTTGCCACCAGAATCATACTCATAATTTTTTAGATAGATGTTCCCGCTTCCGGACAATGAATTTACAAAAGATGTATAATCTTTATAGGGCAGTTGAAAGTTAAAAGGTGAAAAATTAATTCCATATAAATCTTGTTTATTTTGCAGAAGCTGAAATAGAAATACGCAAATTAAAAGAGTAAGAATAGTTATTATATTTTTGTGTTTGTATTTATGGAGAGACATTTAAAATACCCTCCAGTTCAATCCAATTCTGGTACTAAAGTCTAGAGAATTGCTTGTTTCGCTTTGATTGAAATTTTCAATGTATTTTACTTCCATATTATAAGTTAAAATTATTTTTTTGCTTACGAGAAGTCCTATTGTTAAACTAGGACCGGTTTCGAAAGTATAATATTGGTACTGGTTAAGCTTGTCATTAGCAAAAACACCGTAAAAATTTGCTAGGGCATAGAATTTTATATAAATCGAATCTGTAACATCATAGATGAAACCTATTTTACAATCAAGATTAATTCGATCATAATTACTGTCTTTATTTAAAATGATCTTACCGGTAAATAATGATTCTAAATGCCATTTTGTTGATAGCGGTAATGCAAATTCAATACCCGTACCTATTGTTATTCCGGATTGATAGTCAGTGTTTATATGAGTATCATAGGATGTATTATAACCAAAGGTTCCATAAATTTTATAACCAAGACTCTTGTCTATTACATTTTTTTCTATAATTTCTACAATTTTTTCAAGCATATAAAAATTAAGTTTTTTAGGCAGCCCTTTAATTTTTTTCAGAAGTTTTTGCATGTCTTTAAAGAAATATTTCAGCCAGCCTTCTTCCCGGGATATGCTTTGTTTGTAGCCAACTTTTCCGTAAATAATATACTTTTTAGTCACGGTATTTTTAAAATGATCATACTTCGAAATATATTCATCTTTGCGGTAAATAAGTTCTGCCAATTGCTGAACAATTACCGGTGATATTTGGCGCTTAAGTTGGTAAAAGTCAGTCAACATTCTTACGATTGCATCCGCTCTATAAAAAGCATTGAGATCGCGCATCCGGCCAATACCTATTCCGATTTCAAGTCCAATAGAGAATTCTGTCCAAGTATCCGGCGTTTTATACCTGTACTCCAGGTTCTGGCTGGATAAAAGAAATACATCAGATTCTTTTTTAAGGTATTGACTGAAGGTATTATTTATAATAAATCCTGAGGAAAATGATTCGTCATACATTCTCACGGGTAATCCAGGAAGATAAAAATAGTTTGCATTGTTTATTTCTGCAAAAGCAGTATCTGTTTTTATCTCTAAATCATTAAAGTTGCTTTCACTTTCCTTATACGATTTGTAATTTAGCTTATGAAAGAATAGAAACTTGTATTCATCTTTTTTCCAAAACTCTCCTTCAGATGAAAAATAGTTTTCCAGACTCTTGTATTTCTTTAGAGGAAGACGAAAATCATGTGGATTATACGCAAAAATGGAGGCTATTGGTACAATAACCCTCATGATAAGTAATAATATCAGTTTATTTTTTCTATTCATGAATAACCTAAATATTTAATTGCTGTTTATACTATATTATACGCATAATAACTAAAAAAGGGCCATGAATAGAGAAAAAATATTATTTAATCATATACCTCTATTGTAAATTGTTTTTCTATTTTTATCAAGGGGTAGCGATGGGGGGAGAATGAAAGAATCATTATATTCAGTATTCAAACGTAAATTTACCGTGGAATCTGATTAAATAGAGATAATTTTAGTGTAAATCTATTAATAAATTTCTAAGGAATGCAGGAGGAAAGCATGAAAAATAAATTATATAAAAAAATGGCCCTTTTTTTGATTTCAAACGTATTATATAGTAAATACAAATAATTACTAAAGAGGCTTTTGTTATGGTTCAGGCAAGATTCAGGTCTTTGTTGTTTCTATACTTATCAATTATGATATTATTCTCATTGAATAATCAAATTTATGCTTATTCTCCATATGACTTTACTTTGCCGACTATTGATTATTCAAAATTGGATTATCAATTAGGTATAAGAGGAAATCATTATTTCTCGAAAACCAGATCCAGTTTTAATCTTGAAACAGAATTAAAATTTTTAAAATATCATGAAGATGAATCCTTGATATTTTCCCTTGAAAATAATTCTTACTTAAAAAATCAGTTTTATAAAAGTGTTTATGATGATGGAACATTTCATAGTGATAAATATAAATCATTGAGAGAGGGCCTTGATACAAGATTCCAATTATACCCATTGCAATCTTTAAATTTATTTTTTGAATTACAAAATAGTTTTAGTTATAGTTATTCAACTAAAGAGGAATATCACGATCCCAAAGAAAATTCCACTTCCTTTAGAACACAAATTGGTATTGGTGTTGGTTTTGGTAAAATTCGAGATGTTAATACTTATTATAAAGCTCTTAGAGTAATGAAAATGCTTAAAAAATATTTTAAAATAAAAAGTAAAATACCAAAAAATGTTCTTCTTAAACTTGCGAAATTAATATATAGAAAAAGTGAATATAAAGTTATCTATGAAGAAAAAACTCATCATAATAAGAGTAGCCCTTATGGTTCACAAGAGGAATACTGGCTTAAATATTATTATCATGATATGCAAAAAATTCTTATGAAAATACCTGAATTAAAACCATATCTAAACTTTTTTATTTTAGCAAAAATTCAGGAAACAATTGATCAGTATTTTCCAGACAGAAAGCTGGGATTTGCATTTTCATGTTTATATAATAGATATTATCAATACACATCTTCTTATGATCAAAGAGAATATAATGGTTTTTTAAACATCATTTTTGATTCAGCATTTCCCTTATCAGACTCTTTACACTGTTCATTAAATTCAGATGTGTTTTATCGTTATGATCAAGATCAATATTGGATATTTAAAATTGGCGCAAAGATTACTTATGAATTTTCAAATAATCTTTATATATCTACTACCTATCGTTATTATTTAAGAGGTTATAATGAATTATTTACAGAACCGGAAAATTCATCGCATCAACTTAAGGTAGCTGTTTCTTATATAATTAATAAAAATCTTTCATGGATTATTGAGTTGTTTTACGAAGATGAAAGACATTATAATTTAAATTCCAGGAATTTAAATTATAATTCAAAACTTGAGTGGAGAATTTTTTAATAGAGGGTAGTATGAAAAAACTTTTTATTATTATAATGTTCTTATTTTACATTTCTTGTTCGTATGATAGGACTATAGTGTATAAAACTAATAAATCAAAATTTATTTCAACGATTAAAAAGGTTGCGAAAAATTTAAATTACAATTTCACACTTGAGGAGTCATCGGATAAGGATTTTCTAACTATTGAATTGTCAAAATTTGGTGGAGGCAGCATTGAAATTAATGTTAATCGTGTTTCAATAAATAAAATCGTTGCAGATTTTAATTCTTCATTTAGGAATAATAAAGGATTTGGTGAACAAATATTTTTAAATTTTAATTATGCTCTTAATAAAGAATTCAAGTTCAATCATCCTGAGACAATATTTAACTATAATGAAAAGTCGTATTTTAAATTTACAATTTTATCATTAATGAATACAGGATTTGCTCAATATTACAAATCAGATGATCACATATATTGGTCTGAATCAGATAAATGGTTGACTTCTATCTTTTTAACTCCAATAGATGCATATTTTACATACCGAGCATTTTTTAATGAAAGTATTGATGCTAAAAGCAAAACGACAAGCTTAAAGATATTAATTGCGTATAAGTTTATTGCTTTAATATTTGGTTATTTTGACCTTAAAAACCACAATGATTTTGTTCAATCAAAATATTTTAAAACCTATAATAAAATATCATCAAATTTTTTAAATGACAATCTTACTTTTTCACTGGTAAATATTAGTTTCTAATTATCTATTAATAAAAAATTTACATCAAAATTATTTACTGTCTCAATAAGCAAGGAAAATGTGTGATCTGAAATTAACCGCTAATACACCCCGAAAAATCCGGCGCTGACAGATGTTACCTTCCATTGTATGCCGTTGGCTGTATTTAATGGATCATTAATGGTAACTGAAAAATCAGAAGCATTATAAGTTACATTATCTGTATATTCTGAGGGACTTACACTCTCAGGTTGCGTTGCAACATTATTATCCTTATTCGCTAAAATACTGTAATTACTCATGATGAGATCCCCGGTATCAAGCTGGCCGTTGGTATTCCAATCAATAAAAATCCTGAACTTGTAAGAACCACCGGGATAATCTCCTGAACTGTTTTTTAGTAAAAAGGTATTCTCAACAAAGGCTGTTCTTGTATTGGAAGGGTCGCTATTAATCCAGATTAGTGGAAGAGTTTTTGTCTCAGAGATATCTGTATTTAGATCAACTCCTTCTACAGAAAATACCACTGATTTTCCCACATAATTATTTGATAGATCAGCAATATTATCGCCTTCGTACTCTGATGGAACAGGATAGACACTGTAAATACCCAGGCTCACATACATTTTTATACTGTAGTCTGGAGTATCAGATTCTGAGCATCCCAGGTTTGTAAAAACCAGGCAGATTATCAACAAAAAAATTGACCATTTCATATTTGTTACCCCCTATATGTTATTCTTTATAATTATATTACAATTTAAAAAAAAATCAATAGTTGATTCGGATGTCATTTATTTTCCTATGACTTCTCGATATAGACAGTCTGAGTTGGATAGGCAAAATCCACTTTATCCTGTTCAAATCGTTTGAATAAATCAAGATTGATTTTTTGCTGCATATCCATGTATTTATTATAATCAGGAGTCAAGCAGTAATAGACTACTTCAAAATCAAGTGAAGAATCATTATATTTTGCAAAATGTGCTCGATCAAAACGGGTATCTTCTACAGAAACAATTATTTCCTTTACTAGATCCGGTATCTTTTGAAGCTTTTCATAAGACGTTTGGTAGGTCACTCCAAAACCAAAAACAACACGCCGTTCAGTCATTCGTTTGTAATTACGGATGCGGCTTTTTAACAGATCAGAATTGGCAAAGATCAATTGTTCTCCGCCCAAGCTTCGGATTCGGGTTGTCTTTAATCCTACATTTTCTATGACTCCCATAAAGTTATCTACAATTACAAAATCGCCAATTACAAAGGGTTTATCCAGTACAATCAGGAAAGACGCAAACAGATCACCCAGGATATTTTGGGCGGCCAGTGCCACAGCAATACCACCGACACCAAGCCCGGCCACTAAAGTGGTAATATCAAATCCCAGATTATCCAGGATGAGTCCGGTAATGATTATCCAGAGGAGCAATTTGGAAATAAAACTGATAGCGCTGATAGAAGCACGGGCTGATGCATTTTCCTCAAGCATCTTTAACTTACGGTATTTTTCCAGTAATATGGTAATCAGATGGTTGACCCAGATTGCTACCTGGATAAGCAATATCACAATGGTTATCTTACCAAGGAGCTGGGTATTTTTTACAGGCAAATTCAACACTTTTGATCCAAAATAAATCCCGATAAAAAAGAAAAAGAAAAATTTGGTCTTACTGATTACTTCCGTAATGAAATCATCGATAGAGGTTTTCGTTTTTGCGGCGAATTTTGACAACTTACTATGCACGATACGTTTTACAAAAGAGAGGAGTATCATTACTCCGATGGTCACTGCCAGAGCAATCAGCCACTTTTTAACACTGTTATGATAAAATACATAGTCCAGAATCCATAGATGGCTGCTTTTACTTAATTTCTGAGCTGCTGCTGTGTTGGTAAGCAAATTTGTTGCCGTATTAGTTATCTTTACAGTTACCGCTGCAATAATTACCATAAAATTCATTTGGACACCTCTTTTTTTATTATTAAGAAAGGCTACTATGGAATAAAATCAAATGCAAGAATTAGTGGTTGGAAAAACTATCCAATATATTACAGTATCAATAACTTTATACCATCTGTATTTGCCGGCTTTTTTCCCTGTTATGATAGGCAATGGCGAGCCTTATTTTATCGTACTCAACACTTTGGTTCAGGTAGTCATACATTGTTTTTAGTTTTTCAGGAATACCAATCTGCTTAATGGCCTGCAGAACTGTTTGCAGTTCTGATTTGTCTATCATATTCTGGATATCAATGTTTTCCCCATTTTCATAAAGCTGTGCCAGATGTGAATAAATTGTACTTATATTTAAACCGCGTTTTCCGGCAATCTCTTTAGCGGTCAATCCTTGTTTATAGTGGTCATGTGTGATCAGATATGTTCCGCCTTTTATTTGTGATCCATTTTTGCTCGCGTTTTGAATGAAAGCAATTATTTTGTCAATAAAGATGTCACCATACAAATCAAGTTTCTTTTGTCCGACCCCTGTTATATCCAGAAGCTCAACTTTTTTAATTGGCTTGCTGCTCGCCATTTCAGTTAAAGTAGTATCAGAAAAAACCACGTAGGCAGGCACTTCTGATTGATCAGCAAGCTTTTTCCGTAATACCTTTAGTTCTTCAAAAAGGTTTTCATCCAATTGCTGTTTTTTTGTTTTTGGCTTGCTGGATTGAGCGCGCTGATCCATGATCTCACGGGTTACTGCCGGGTGGATTAACTGAATCGTTTTATTGTTAAACAGTACATCTTTGCTGTGTTCAGTCAGACGCAGGGTATTACTCTTCTCGTAGGCAATCTCGATAAGTCCAAAATTTATTAATTGTACAATATAATGTTGCCATTCAGCATAGCTTATATCTTTACCGGCACCGTGGGTTTTGATATTGTGGTAGCCGTTTTTAAGAATCTCATGTCTTGAAGAACCGCGCAGCACATCAATCAGGGTATTCTGACCAATTCCCCGGTTTATACGCGCCAACGCCGATAAAGCCTTCTGGGCAATAATGGTGCCATCAAAAAAAACAGGCGGATTTCTGCATACATCACAATTCCCGCAATCATGCTCCGGATTTTCACCAAAATAATTAAGCAGTATTTTTCTGCGGCAGTTAACGGCTTCAGCAAATTGTTTCATGCGTTCCAGTTTATGAAGCTGGACCTCTTGATTACCGTTTTCTTCTATGATATTGCGTAAGGTAATTATATCACCAAAGCTGTAAAAAAGGATAGTTTCAGCCGGCAGCCCGTCTCTACCTGCACGTCCGATCTGCTGATAATAGCTTTCAATATTTTTC
>JAGLSM010000510.1 GCA_023135745.1 Spirochaetota bacterium
AAGTAATTCTCTCCTAGCTTTGTAAAGATATATAGAGTTTGGGAATTTTGCAATCAGGTTAAAAAAAAGCTCATTTGCGGCTTTTATTTTTTTTAGTTTGTATTTGAAAATATTTGCTTTTTTAAAAATTGCTCTGTCTTTTAAGGGTATGTTTGAATTTATGATTCTGTCCAGAATTTTAACCGCTTCATGAAACTTGGCGCTGTTTTGATAGAAACGGGAAATCAGTAGCAACGCGCGGCTTTTCCAAAAATCGGAAAGAGGTTTGTTTATTTTAAGAACAGCCTTTCCGGCATTGTAAAAATCTTTTTTAAGATAGCTGATTATTATTGAGCTTAATATTTTTGTGTTTTTAATATTGGCGTCTTTAAGGAAAAAAAGAAGATCAATAATTGTACTGTTGGTTTTTGAATAAGGTCTTTTTTTTATAAAATTCTGCAGGATTTTCTGAGCTTCTTTTTTATTACCTCGATAAATATAGAGCAGCGATGTATAGATTGATTTAAGGGGGCCTTTGAGTCTTGAAAAATTAAAATAAGCAAGGTTTATTCTTTTCATGATCATATGGTAAATGCCTGCATTTTTATAATCTTCTGTGAGTTTTCGGGATATCCTGTTCAAATAGTATAGTGATTCTTTATACTTTTTTAAACCAGCCAAAGATTGATATAAAAGACGAAAAGCCCTGTCGTATTCATAGCCTGATTTAATTATTCTCTTAAGAATATTAACAGTTTTTTTAATATTTGTTTTCATGTATAGACTTGCAAGGATATACATGTGTTTATTCCCGAGTTTCAGATGTGATATTATTTTAAAAAATTTAAGGGCTGTAGAATGATTGTTTCTAAGGCTCTTTATAATATCAATAATAAAGTCTTTGCGGGATGGGTCTTGACGGATAAGTTCTCGTGATATCCGCAAAGCCTTTTGATAGTTTCTGTTTTTAATTTGGATCAGAATATGAAGTTCTTTTATTAACCGGCTGTTCCTGAGTTTTTTTTTGGAGATTATAAGATTAATACT
>JAGLSM010000511.1 GCA_023135745.1 Spirochaetota bacterium
AATCTCTTCGGTAAAATGAAGTCCTGCAGTCGGCGCGGCGGCAGCTGAAATTTTATCGGCAAAAACCGTCTGATACCTCAGTTCATCAGATATTGATTCGATGGATTCCTTATTAAGTTTTTTTCTTTTTTTAACTATATAGGGAGGAAGTGGGATATTCCCCAATTCTTCAATAAGTCTTTCATCCAGAGCCGGATCGAATGAAACATTATAAAACATTTCTTCGCGGGACTCTACCCTGCAATTAATATTCTCATTAATTGTATAAATATCACCGGTTTTAACTGCTCCTGATGAATTCAAAAGGCACAACCAGGTATTCTTATCAAGGGGACGGAGGAGGAGAATTTCAACTCTGCCTCCGGTTGTTTTTCCGGCAAATATCCGACATTTCCTGACCCTTACATCGTTGAATACAAGGATATCACCTTTTTTTAGAATACTGACTATTTCATTAAAATCATGATGTCTTATCTGTCCTGATTTGCGCTCAAGAACAAGCAGGCGGTCATCTCCCCTTTTTTTTGAAGGATAGGCCGCGAGAAGTTCATCGGGAAGGGTAAAATCAAAATATTCTGTTTTTATTCCCATTTATATTGAACCCTGGATCGGATTATTGAAACGTCCTTGAAAAAATACTTTATTATTTTTTCAGCAGACCATCCGCGTTTTGCCATTATCGGAGAGCACCATTGACACAGCCCTACCCCATGACCCCAGCCGTTTCCCCTTATCTGAAGGTAAGGTCCGCGGAGCTTTATTCTGAATAGCAGACTCTTTACTTTCCTGTAACCGATCCTCTTTCTGAAATTTTTACCGGAAAAAATAAATCTTCTGCCTTTTTTGTCCGTTATTACCAGGTTTTTTACCCTTTGTGAAGAAAACCTGGAGATTATGCGGGCTGATTTTAATTCTGTATTAATCCCAAGTTGTCTCCTTATTTCTTTTCTTGTAAGAACGACTCCCCAATTGTAGTACTTAGTCCCCTTACAAAACCGGGATCGCC
>JAGLSM010000512.1 GCA_023135745.1 Spirochaetota bacterium
TAACAGCTTTTTCCTGGCTTCACTGTTCATCGCGTATCTCATAAATGGAAAAAAAGAAGGGTAGGAAAGATCGATTTTATATGTTCCGTCTTTCTGTTTTCTTGAGTTTTTATAGGTCTTGGACATTCCCTGCATCTGTTTTTGATTCAGAATAAGAGGATTGCTGTATTCATTTATATTTCGTTGAAATGCCAGGGATAACCTGGAGAGTTTGTTTCTTATTAACCTGACGGATTTTCTTTTTTTATTGTTGAGTCCCATACCGTTTCTTCTAAAAGATCTCAGACTGTCTTTTAGATATTTGGCATATTCTCCCTTGAGGCGTTTTGCTTCCGGTAATTTTGAGAACAAGAGAAGGGCATTGTATAGTTTTTTATTTAAAAAAAGTCCTGTCGAGAAAGCTTCAAGTGAAGAGATTGTTTTTTGGCACTTATCCCTTAAAGCTTTGTCTGTATGAACATATGCCATCAGATAAACAGGCCCCCCGAATCTCCATAAGAGATTTGAAATATCGTCTATAGCAATTAATGTGTTTTCCAAGGTTCTAAGTTTGTCGGGGATTTTTATAATGCCAGCCAGTTGTTTGTTAGCGTTTTTAATGGTTTTTTCAAGTCCATTGTCAATTGAATGTCTATTTATGGTATTAAAAGAAATTCGAGCATTATATTTTTGATAAAATGCCGGTTTAGTTGTCAATGTTGAACATGAAGCGCATAATATAACGGCTCCGGTGAGAAGCCCGGTTAGTATTTTCATCCAGCTATTTCCTTAACTTACTACATAAAAGGATACATAGATTTGATTGATCTTGTAAAGGAAAATATGAAGGTTTTTTAGTTCTTTTTAATTATGAACTTAAAAGTAATTGATAGTTTATGTTTAAATAAACCGATTCGGGATAAACGCCGTAAAGCAAGAAGATCCAAGAATATCTCAAAAAAGAGGTTCTCTAATCGTTCTTGCTTAGCGGTGTACCTGAACTATTTAGTATTTTTCATTAAAATT
>JAGLSM010000513.1 GCA_023135745.1 Spirochaetota bacterium
CCAACTGAAGAAAAGGCAATGTTTGAAAAGGCAAAAATTCAGGAAAAGCTTAAAAATTACGGAGCAGCCGGCAAATTATATAAACATCTTGCAAAACACGCGAAGGATGAAAATATAAAAAATGGAGCCAAGTTCAGAATAGCCGGGATTTATTTAAAATGGGGAAATAAAACCCTTGCGCTGGGGTATCTAAAAGATATTGCAGAATCAGGGAGAACAGAGGTTGCAGCCAAGGCCGGAATAAAGCTTGGAATGTACTATTATAAAATGAGAGGGAACAGGCGGTCTTTGATAAAAAAGGCTTATGGTCATTTTATAAAGGTTGTGTATCTATTTAATAAATTCAAGAAGCTGTCTGCCAAAGCGTGTTATTATGCTTCAAAATCTCAAATGAGACTTGGCAGCAAGATCCGGGCTATAACGCTTATAAACCGTCTTCTTAGAAAATATCCGGGCACAACATGGTCTAAATTGGGGATAGCTTTTAAAAAGAAACTTTTCAGATAAGAGAATCAGATTATGAAAAAATTATTGATTGTTGTTTTTAGTATTGTTTTTAGCTTATTCAGCTTTGTGTTGATCGCGGAAGTAAGGGCTCCGGTTGACCTTGATGATAAGCTTAAGAGAAAAAAGAAAAAATCAAAGAAGGACGCTTCCGGGAAAAAGAAGAAATCAGATGATAAGCAGTCCAAAATAATCAAAAGCACAATAAAGGATAAACCCCGAAGAGACAGGTCGAGACTGAGTATTCCCGATACAATAATTAACATTAAAGATAAAAGTGAAATGACCATAAGAAGGGATCAGGACTGGCGCAGTTTAATACCTGGATTTGATAAAAAGATTAAAGATAAGGACAGTCCATTTTTTGGAAAGGTAAGCAGGGATGATCTTTTAAAGAAAAAATCAGGCAAACAAACTATCTCGTCTTTTGAATTATTATACGGATCGTATCGATCTCTGAGTACTGTGGTATCCACAGGAGCGGAATTCAATAATAT